>CAZWHR010000045.1:0-6841 GCA_964633675.1 uncultured archaeon
CTACAGCACCCATCCCCGTCTCAAGACCGTTCTGGCCCGCAAGCATATTTGTAGCGTTTGAAACCACAACCACAGCCATAGGAACCAAAAATAGAGGGTATAACAGCCCCCAAACCACAGTACCTACTAAAGGCAGATTCATAATAGAGTGTCCTGCCTTCACCACCATTAGAGGAATTGCCGCAGGAAGAACTAACAAAGGTTTTATCCACCACCTCTCGAAACCTATGGAGATCTGCCGCTCTTCCTTCACTCGCCTGCCATGATCCTTCACATGGACATCATCTATCAGACCTATCATAGCTATCAGGAGAACCGATGATATAGCTGCAAGTATTAATTCATTCGATATACCTGCTCCAGGAAAGAATGTATTAAGACCTATAAACAATGTATTAGATATGAAAAATCCTGCAACCACGGCGACACCTCCAGAAGTAGGTAATCTAGGTCTATCGCTCTTCTGCTGGTCTATACCTATTATTCCTGAAGAATTCAAGAAATTCATCGCCATAGGAGTGACTATAAAAGTAGTTATAAACCCCGCCAATACAGCTATTGCCACAAAAAGCATCTCTATCCCCTCTCCTCTACTTCCCAGGTCTTGGCAAATCCGTTGTCGAACACCTTCTCCACGAAATCTATTCCCACACCATCCATCAGGTAAAGACGTACAAGGGTGGAATCCATGATTGCAGGAGGAACAAGAACGATATTTGATATGCCTCTATGCGGATGTATAGCCACACACCCTCCGAAAGGCCTCCCCTGTCTCATAGAGTCTCTTATAGCCTGTCTCATTCCTCCGGTAGTTCCTTCATCCTCATGGAAGTCCTTTATACCTTCATCAGTGCAGACGTTTTCTACAGGTACTGTCTGTCCATTTGCGAACCTTATAAGAGGTGCTGCAGATATCTCAGTTGCGCCTTTGTCGTTCTCTATAGGAAGTATGAGATCTGCATTACCGGAGAACCCATAGGGTATAACAGTGTTATTGCCTACCTGTCCAACCTGGCACCTGTCTCCCTGGCGCTTACATTGCAAACTCCTCATATAGTTGAATTCGCTGTTGCTCCCATGGGATATCTGTGAGACAGCCGAATACTTGCCTATCATAGTACTGTCAAGGACGATATAGTCTACGGACCTCTCCTCCAGCCAGTCCCTGTACTTCGATGCGTTAGAACTAGCAAGGAAATCAGCAAGCCGCAGGTTGACCTTGCTCATATTATTTCCGCCTGTGTAATAGGCCATGTTACCTCCGTCCGCTATAGCAGGTCTGTCTCCTATCGTCTGGAACCAGTAGCCGTAGTCCCACCATGAAAGGATTACAGAGCCTTCAGGAGTCTCCTCCCTCATGTGGTCAAGGTTCTCCATCCAGGCGCTGTTCGGGGAACCTCTGATACCCTTTGAAGCCATTACATACGCCGCAGAGACGTTCACCGCTATCAATAGGCCGATCAATATTATGACCAGGAACTTCTTTGGACTTATATCTACCTCGATATCCTCTCTCCTTTCATCAATCCATTCCCACACATCGCTCTCCCCGATTATGCCTATAATTCTGGAAGCTCCTATACCTGCACAGACAGCCACAGGGGTGGCAGCAAGGAACAGCAACCTGGATTTCTGTATAGACCCATATATCGTGGAAGCCATCCAGACGAAGAACACCAAGTATAGCCATCCTTCCGTCACCTTGAACTTCCTTCCCATCTCTCTGGACCCTATTATAAGCGAACCTCCAACGATGCCCAGAAATGCGATAGCTCCCAACGAGCCCATCCATGCCGTTGCAAGGAACAAAAGGAGCCACATAACCATAGAAGCATTGTACCACTGTTTAGCATCCTTTGACTGGACATAGTCAAACATGTATACGCCCCAGGTTACAACTCCCACGATAACGAAAGCTGGTATGAACGGTGAAGCCGCAGATCCACTAAAAGAGTAGTACATAGCCGAAGAGGCTAAGGAAACCGATATAAGGTAGCCCCCCAGTACTTCGGAGTAATCCACGGATTTTACACCGAAGTAGTGCCGAAGGAACTCAAGGAAGACCAGGAAGGCTAATATAGACAGACCTATGATGCCAAAGGTCCATCCGCTGAAGTACTGCGAAACGTACTGCCCTCCCGGAATCACTGCCGCAGCCTGAGACGCTCCCAGCCTCTGCACAACCTGGTTAACTCTTGCAGGCTGGTTCTCAGCAACTGTTCCTCCTATGACACCGCTACCGGACTGCAGGGCGCTATTTATAGCACCGCCCATATAGTTAGACACAGCAGGAGCTATAACAGGAGATATTATAAGGAAAACTATGCCAGCAGCTATAAGAGACAGTGAGAAATAAGGTAAATTCTCCCTGTCCACGAAATCATGTTTCTCTGCAGCATATCTCAACAGGAGGAACGTGAGAACTCCTAGGTTTAGAACGAAGAACTGCATCTTAAAAGCCGCAGTTTCATTAAGTATGAAAGGAATGGTTGTCCCAAGTATCGCCATAGGAGCATATGCAGAAACCAGTCCTTTCACGTTCTCCAGCGGCTCTATATCTATATCAAGTATTAGGGAGACAAAGAACATTAAGAGAGGTAATACTGCTACAATCGTACCGACTAAAACAGGGTATAACAGCATCATAAAATCGGTTCCCCCCCAGGATATCGCCGCAATACCCAGAGAAATACCTGAAAATATCCCGGAGGTCCAGGATTCTCTCTTCCAGCCTCTAATGAAGAAGTAGAGGGAGAACATCATGAATAGAAGGGCTATAGGCTCCTTCTCAAACCAGCCTGCAGATGAACGATGAAGTATAGCTACGGAAGAAGCCAGGAAAACTCCGGATAATAGGCCGGTTTTCCTATCAAATACTTCTGAGACGAGAAGATAGACAGGTACAACCGTCAGGCCTCCTGTAATTGCGGGATAGGTCTTGGCCCAGGCAAGAAAGCTTACTCCAAATGGCTTTACGAGGCTGTAGAGGTAGGCAGGTATGTATATGTTTCCTAGGTTAAGAGTGTGCGTGGGTGTAGGGAAGGGGAAGAACCTCATTACATCAAATGCCGGTAGATAACCGTTCTGCACTATGCCTGCGGACATCCTGGCTATCATGTAGGGATCAAGAGCCTGGAGATACTGCATACTCCTTGCAGGTATATATCTTATCCAGGTCGCAAGGAGAAATATAGCTATAATACCAGCCCAGTAAGGGGCTTCCTCTCTGATCTCCATCCCTGTCTTCTCCCTGAACCATTCCGAGACTTTGGACATAGGTTTAAAATCATAGGTTAGATTTAAATGCTTTCAGAGAAACTTTAGGTCTCGGCCGATAGAAAGATGTTTGAGAAAATAGTGGAATACTTCGACAGATTCTACGACATGATGTACAGCAGCTACGAGAAGTGGCTCGCAGTACCTATAATAATCCTGGTGCTCACAGGAGGTATCCTGGGGTACAGCTACATGCAGGACGGGGAGTTTGTACCTAAAGGGATAGAGTTCACCGGTGGAACCGAGATACAGGTAGCTATCCCTGGTGAAGTATCCCAGCAAGACATAGAGGAAATGTTCGGTGAGGTATACAGCGATGTAAATGTCAGAACTATTTCTTCAGGGGAAAGCAGGAATTTCATAATAAGGACCTCAGGGAAGTCTAAAAACTCAGGTGAAGGAACAGAAGTATCAAAAGATGGAGGTTTAGGATCTATAAACACCACAAATCAAGTAGAGAACATACTTAAGAGAAATAATGTGGAATACGGGGAAATAGGTATACAGACTGTAGGTGCAGCAGTATCAGGAAGCTTCCTGTTTGAAGCCCAGCTAGCTACAGCTTTCGCATTTCTGGTTATGTCAACAGTAATATTTGTAGCCTTCAGAAGTCTTGTGCCTTCACTGGCAGTTATAGGAGCAGCATTTACAGATATAGTGGCAGCTATAGCAGGCATGAGTCTTCTTGGCATAAACCTCACATTAGGATCATTAGCAGCTCTTCTCATGCTTATAGGATATTCTGTAGACACAGATATTGTGCTTTCCACAAAGATACTCAGGGAGAGACAGAGAGATCTGAAAGAAAGGGTCAAGGACTCGATAACTACCGGTGTAACCATGACAGCAGGCGCTATAGCTGCATTTACAGTACTCTATATAGTCTCTACCTCCCCCACTCTTGACCAGATAGCAGCTGTAATTCTGATGGGTCTCCTAATCGATATACCTGCGACCTGGACAGGAAACGCCATCATACTAAAGATGCACGCGGAGGGCAAGATATAATGTTCAGAGAACTCCTAAGGGAATGGAGGGTCTGGTTCTTGATAACAGCGCTGGTAGCCGCAGGGATATCGATAGCACCGCATTACACACAGGTGGAGACTGACAGCGGTAAGGAGACCATACTAACCACAAACATAGAGAAAGGCCTGGACCTTCAGGGTGGAGCAAGGATACTGATAGAACCAGATCTCTCTGAAGTTGATAATCCCTCGGAGACTATAGACCAGATAATAACAACCCTAAAGACAAGGATAAGGGTCTTCGGGCTCCAAGATATGAATATACGTTCTGTTGCGAAGCTGGGAGGACAGCCCGGATTTGTACAGGTGGAGATGGCAGGAGCAAATACCTCACAGCTAAGAAGGCTGATAGGACAGCAGGGTAAGTTCACCGCGGGGATGTCTATAAACGCTCTGCCGGGAGACACGCTGAACTTCGGAGGTGAAGAATTCGAGATAAATGGTGGGAACGGTACACTTACAATAGATGGCAAGACTTTGACAGAGAATAAGAGCATAATTCTCACAGCTGGATCCTACGAGATACCTCTCAAGATGGTTAACTTCACCGATTCAACATACAGGCTTAGGGCTCAGGCCTTCACAGGTCAGGATGTAACCGGAGTTGATATAAACCCAAGCCGTTCAGGAGTGACCTGTAGAAGCGGTAGCTGTCAGTTCCAGTTCCAAGTATCTGTAGAACAACAGGCAGCGGAGCGATTCCAGGCTATAGCACAGAACTTCGAGGGAGGAGGTCCAGGAGGGAATCTTGTAGGTACAAATCTAGTTCTCTCACTCGATGAAAAGAGAGTTAGCAGCCTTGGTGTTGGGAGTGTATTCAAGAACAGAGTCATAAGCACACCTTCAATAACCGGAGGAGCACAGGATCGAGAGAGCGCGGTTCAGGAGATGAACCAGCTCAAATCTATACTTCAGTCCGGAGCCCTTCCCGTATCTATAAGCATAGCTTCAACAAGCCAGGTTTCAGCAACTCTGGGAGAGCAGTTCATGAGAACTGCGATAATAGCCATATTTGCTGCAGTGGTCGCAGTTTCTATAATTCTATTCATAAGATACCAGTCACCAAAGATCGCAGTACCTATAATGATAACAGGGTTCTCGGAGGTTATAATACTTCTGGCAGCATTCAGCAGCGCTTCACTTTCTCCTCTAAATGTCAGCGCCATAGCCCTACCTGCAATAATAGGTATAGCTATAGGTCTTAGGAAAGGCGAGTTCTCCTCTCTGCTGATAGCGGTTGGTTTCCTCATGATATTAGGGCTTGTAAACTTCTCCTCCTCTCTCGACCTTGCAGCGATAGCAGGTATAATAGCAGCGGTAGGTACAGGGGTGGACGATCAGATAATTATAACCGACGAGAGAACCGAGCAGGAGACGAAATCCTGGAAGGAGAGACTTAAGAGAGCGTTCTTCATAATATTTACATCAGCAGCATCAACTATTGGTGCTATGCTCCCTGTAATGACAATAGGTGCAGGAGCAGTCCAGGGATTCGCAATAACAACGATAATCGGAATAATAATCGGTATAACTGTAACCAGGCCTGCATATGCTACATTTATAGAGAAGATAGATGCTTGATAGATTCAAATATAGATTTCTCAAATTAACATAGACTATTCCAGACTCATTATAGCCTCAGTTATGTCTCCTTTTTTCTCAAGAGCTTCACGCGCATCTTCCTTCGAAACATCTGCCTTTTCAGCTACAAGCTCTACATCCTCGTCCGAAGGTCCTTTGGATCTCTTATCGTAGCTTCCCTGGAGCTGGAACATCTCCTTTCCCTTTACAGAGACCTTCGAGAACTCGGGATCCTTGAAAACCATCTCCTCGTCACCTAGGTCCACGACTATCTTCTCGGCATCGATCTCATCCATATCCATGCCCATCTTCTTCATCGCCTGCATCATGTTCTTGGGATTAAACATAGCGGACACGAACTTGATGAACATCAACCTTTTTATGGTTTGGCCAGATAGCTCTGGACATAGCCTTCCGGGCAGCCTCAGAGAGAGGCTGCATCAACATGATATACAATGCGCTCCTAGTAGTGTTAGGTATCCTTACAGGCCTAATAACAGGTCTAACACCTTCTCTACATCCCAATACTGTGATATTTCTTTCTCTACCTCTGGCAGCCAGATATCCTCCAGATATAGTGATTCCCTACATGGTTGCGGCAGCAGTAGCTCACAGCATGCTGAACCACATACCCTCAATACTTGTAGGAGCTCCAGATCCTAACTCTGCGCTGGCTGCACTACCAGGTAAGAAAATGCTCCTGGAGGGAAAAGCCTTCAAAGCCATAAACATAGGCCTGAAAGGAGGTCTATATGCAGCATTATTTGCGCTTCCTATCGTAGCTATCTCCGTATTCGCGCTTGAAACTTTTTACAATTCTATACAGCACTATCTCCCCTTTATTGTCTCCTTCCTGTTTCTATCGATGGTTATAGAGACCAGAAATATAGCGCACACCCTGTCCATAGCTGCTGCATCAAGCGCCCTGGGTATTATAGGGTTTGCCTCAAGCTCAG
>CAZWHR010000045.1:6851-7125 GCA_964633675.1 uncultured archaeon
GTTCTCTTCCCTCTACTGACAGGTCTCTTCGGAGCATCAACGATGATGTCGACATTAAGCGCGGGAGAGATACCTGAGCAGGAAAGAGAGTATGAATGCAAAATCCCTGTAAAAGGAGGTATAATAGGATCCTTCTCAGGATTTCTTGCAGGTATAATACCAGGCCTGGGTCCTTCAGGGATAATATCGATATTCTCCAGATATATAGGAAGCAAGAAGAGCTTCCTCTCAGCTATCGGAGGTACAAATACTTCAGATGCGCTTTTTTCTATAC
>CAZWHR010000046.1:0-7074 GCA_964633675.1 uncultured archaeon
CCTCTCCTCGTTGTAGCCGCGGTTCTCCACGCAGTAGGAGAGTATGGACTCGGTCCAGTTGTGGTAGGAGTACGGCCAGGGTTTCTCCCTGTAGATCCTCTTCTGCCTTATACCTACAGGATCTCTGTATACTATCCTAGAAGAATCTCCCTGCCTGGAAGGGAAACGGTGTTCGTTCACATCAGAGACGAACACCACAGGGTATTCCAGTCCCTTGGCAGAATGTATGGTCTGGACGGTCGCCATGTCCCTGTCGGTGCTGTTATCGACCTCGTAGGTCTCACCCTCTTCGATGTTGTCCTCAATAAAGCCTATGATCTCTCCCCTGTTCATGTAGGAGCTGGCCAGGATCGACTGCAGGACCTGTATGACCTTGTCCGAGAAGCCGCTGGAGATGCCGTACCGGTTAAAGATACGTCTAGCCACTGCTGCGACATTTTCCTCCTCTTCAAGCTCCTGCCTGAACCTCAGCATGTCTTCAGGGTATTCCCCCTGTTTAAGAATCTTCCTGACCTCGTCAAGAGTATAATCCGCTCTCTCCAGAACCACCGCCCAGCCCTTCCTGGAGTGCTTCCAGTTGAGTATGCGGAGCCAAGCCAGCAGAATCAGGGCAGGACGGGTCTGGAACAGCCTTACACCTCCCTCATAGGCTACAGGTATGCCCTCCTCCCTTGCCAGCTTCTGGAGCTCCAGGGCGAATCCCTGAGTCCTTGTAAGTATAGCGATATCGCTATATTCTATCCCTCGAGTTGAGCCTTCCCCAGAATTATCCTCCACGAGGTATTCAGGGTTGTCAACCAGCTCCTGCATTTTCGAGAGGACTGCTTCCGCTTCTTCCACGGAGGAAAACTTCGCGACCTCTCCGGAGGCGTCGTTGTTAGAGTCGAGAGAGACCATCATCTCCTTGACTCTCCCCCTGTCAAGGCTACCGTCGTTCTCGGGTTCCTCTGTTCCCGGCACCAAAAGGGACTGCTCGGCGCTGTCAAGTATCTCCTGTGTGGATCTGTAGTTCTCGGTGAACTCTACGTCAGTAACCTCGGAAGAATCTATGGTATAGGTTATCCTCTTGGCGTCATTGTTCAGGTCCTGTTTAAATGCCTTTAGTCTGTCGCTGAACTCCAGGATATTGTCCACAGAGGTGTACTGGAAACTGTAGATGCTCTGCTTCCAGTCCCCAACCACTGCCATGTTTCCATCGGAGCAGAGGAGCATACCTATCTTGAACTGTATCTCGTTGGTATCCTGGAACTCGTCTATCATCACATAGTCAAAGGAGAGCCTCTCCCTCAGTTCCTGGTTCTCACAGAGGAGGGAAAAGGCAAACATCAGCACGAACTGGAAGTTCAGGTAGTTTCTTCCAAGGCAGTATTCAATATATCCGATATAGATGTCATGGACGAAGTCTATGAGCTCCTCACGGTCCTCATAGAAAGCATCCTCAGCATAATCCCTGCTTATCTGCTTCCCATCCCTCAGCTCCTGCCTGTCGGGTGCCCCCTCCGGAAGGTTCAGGTTACGCATCTTTCCGTAGGATTTCTTGCTCAGCCTTGAGTGCTTCTTTCCCCTCTTTCCTTCTCTGGGCATGTTCATGTTCCCGAACTTCTGGATAAACTCCTGGAAGTCGCCTCTTAGATGTTTCTCCGAGTTTCTGTACCATCCCTGCTTCTCAGGGAATATGCCCTTCGAGGCGAGGGACTTTATAAGGTCCAGGAAATCCTCAGGACCTGACATCAGCCTGTAGAACCTCTGGTATTCCGGATGTTCCTCTTTAAACCCTCCATAGAACCTGGAGAATTCCTGCCTCTCCCTTACCTTGTTCTCTATAATCTTGAAGCTGGAGGAGATCCTGTCCTCAAGACCAAGGAACTCCGGAGACTCAAAGCCGTGTTCGGTCACTATCCTCTTGCAGTAGGAGTGGAAAGTAGAGATAGGTGCATCATGGAGTCTCAGACTCTCAGTACTGCATCTGCCGATTATCCTCTCCTTCATATTTTCCGCAGCGTTCCTTGTAAAGGTTATCAGGAGTATGTCCTCCGGATCCGCATCCTTTTCTTCGAGGAGATGCGCATATCTGTGGGTTATCGCCAGGGTCTTGCCTGTACCTGCGCCTGCATCCACCAGGTAGAAGCCTTCGGTACTGGTTATGAACTTCTGCTGCTTGTCGTTCGGTTCTACCTCTTCAGTCATTGATTATCAGGTCCTTGTGGCTCAGCCTCCTGGCTGTCAGGTCTGCCTTTCCAACCGGGAAGCCGTTCTTGATGTAGTTTTGGTTAAATTTGGCCTTCTGCTCCTGAAGGAACTCCTCGAAACGGTCCAGATCTTCCTGGAAGTAGTTCTTGTTCCTCAATTTGTAGATGTAGTTCAGGATCCGGTCCGCGCCCTTTTCCAGCTGGTTCTCGGTTATGTCCTTGCCTCTGCCTACCTCAAGGCAACTCCTGAAATGGTCCTCGAGAGGTTCCAGATGTTCGTCCTTCAGTTCTTCCCTGTCGAAGATCTCGTCCCCAAACTCCAGGCCCTCAAAGAAGTCGACAAAGAGGGAGTATCCGAGAGGGGACAGCGCCTTCTCCAGGGCGTTGGTCTGTGAGGACAGCCATTCGAAGGTCTCCTCAAGTAAGAGATGTTCGTGGAAGTCTCGGGGGTAGTAGGTGATCTCTGCGGTAGAATAATAGTCTATAGGTCTGTCCCCGCAGAGCTTGTCTCCCACGTTCTCAAAGACATGTAAGAAGATGAACTTAAGCTCCTCTCCGGGATTTAGGCTTCTCTGGTGTGTCAGGTATAGAAGTGCCTGAAACTCGGGTTGCTCTCCCTCCTCCAGCTTTGAAAGGTTTGACCTGGCCACTATCTTTTTCTCGGACTTCCTAAATCCAGTCTTGAAGTCCAGAAGTTCTTCAGGCGATATTATCAGGTCTACCGTTCCCTTTACTGCCAGGTCAGGGTCGTTGAAATGCATCTCGGTGAAGCTGGTGTCAAGCTCTATATCTAGTTTTTCCGCAAAGAAGTTGCCGTTGTGACGCTTCTCAAATCCTTCATTGGAATTTTTATCGATCTCTATGCCGTCAATATAGCTCTTTATGGTTTTAAGACCTATTCTGAACTTAGTTCTAAGGCCTTCTAACTCTAGATCCTTCCTGAAAGGCTTTATTTCCTCCATTATCCGTTCCAGAAAATTTTCAAGGCCTTTTTCTTCCACTAATCCTGGTCTGTTGACGTAGAGCTCTGCAAAGTCGTGAAACAGTGTTCCGCGCTTCTTGTAGAAGGTATCCACATCATCTATGAGTCGGTCGAAGAAATACATCCTTGGACACCAGTAGAGCTTGTTCAGGCTTGACTGGCTCCAGGCCTCCTTATGTGTATAGTCGACATCCAGATCCTTCTTCTCGAAAGGTTTCGCGGTCTGCTCCCTCTCCACATGGAAGTAGTCGGCAGTCTCTCTGTCCTGGTCGAAGGACTGGAAGCGTTCTCCCGATATCTCGTTGAAGTAGAAGCAGGGGGAGACCTCCTGGTTCATCTTCCAGTTCTGCACCATGAAATGGCGCTGCTTCCCGTTCTGCAGCAGGAGTTTGAACTTCTCCAGGTTGTTCTCCCCCTCCATCTCCTGGTCTATCCACGGCTTGTCCTGGATTTCATGGATCCAGGAGGCATCCATACCCAGGTAGAAGACTATGGGCTTGTCGATGTATGCCGTGGACTTCGGGGAGGCGAACAGGACTCCGCGGTTCCCTGTATCCGTTGTTATGTTGAAGGAATCCAGGTAGTACTGGAGGAGGTTGAGGTTTTCCTCAGTTACCTTCCTCTTAAGGAAGTCCAGTTCCTCTAGCTGGTTCTCTATCTCGCCCATATCCTGATCCAGCGCCTTCCGGCACTGGCGGATCGCCCGTCCAAAGGTAGAGTCTGGAAGACTTTCTATAAGGTGTTTGAACCTTGCAAGATCAGGATGTTCCGTCCTTTCCAGCAGCTGGTTGTTGAGCTGCTCGTCCACCTCTACTTCCAGAGTTTTTAGAAGCGGTTGGATATCTCCGACTTTCAACCCGTGCGGAGCCAGCGATTTCTCAAGTGTCTCCAGAAATAGCCGGAGGCTCTCATCCGACCGGAACTCCGCTGGCAAGAGGTAGGTTATGTCCTTCGCATCAAGGATAGACTCGACAAGCGCCTGATACTCGCTGTCCGGCTCCAGGACTATGGCGACATCGTCCTTGTTATCGTCAGTTATATTGTCCTCTATAGCCTTCACAAGTATATTGGCGCTGCTGTATATCTTGAAAGGCGGTAATTTGTCCTCTCCACCCTCCATTAACTCAACTCTCTCAAAGTTTTTTGGAAGTATCCGTCTGTCCAGCTGGTTGAAATACCTGTATCCTATAACTGCAACGTCAAGGTCGGGATCAATCCGGAAGTTCTGCATCCGGCTGAAGACGTTCTTGGTTCCTTCTATAGCATCCAGAGCCTTCCTTGTCTCCTCACTGGCGAATCTCTCGTACCCGAGGATTGAGCGCAGGTCTCCAGTGTGCTTCCAGCAGCTGAGGATGTTCTCAAGAAGGTGTAGGGACTGCTTCCAGCCGAGATCCGTGGATTCTACAAGGTGGAGGAACAGCTCCCTCTTCCTCATAAGCTGTTCGTTCTCGTAGTCTCCCAGGACCAGCCTCATGGGGGTGGTAGCGAAACGGCCGAGCGTAGGCCTGTCAAGGCGGTTGTTCAGCGCATCGGCAAGGGGTGCCTCCACCGTCAACACCAGTTCAAAGTCCTTTACCTTTTCGTAGAGCTGATCTATGCTGGAAGAACGCTGTATCTTCATGGATAGAATGTGTTGATCAACTTTTTTTACTCTATGTCAAAGGAGAGATTAATCCTCCAGAATGCTTTCTACTTCTTCGGCAAGTCTAGGAGAATTTTCCTCCACCTCTTCCCATTCCTCGATATATTCCAGATAGTCCTTCCAATCCTCATAGCTGTCCTCGGGTATGTGGTCATAGACCTTCTGGAAGTCCTCATAGTCCACCGGTCTGCAGTTCTTGCACGGTCTGAAACCCTGTATGGCTGCATCGACCAGTTTTGCGAAGAACACCCTGTTCTCCTTGTTCATGTTCTTGCCTGATCCACAGTCAAGAGTTCCGAAGATCTCTCCAGGACCGTATCCAGCCCAGTTCCCGGGCTCGTCCGTTTCTATCTGTTTGCCTTCCCTGTAGACCGTATATTGTTTCTCAGTGTCTCCGCTCATGGATTGTAGTATTGCCGGAAATTCTTAAAAAATAAAGACCGAGAGGACACCCTCCCTTAAAAAGAGTTGGTGCCTAAAAATTGGGGAAGAGCAGAAAAAGTGAGAAAAGATGGGATTTAAAGAACTTGGTATATCGGATGAGGTAATACAGAAACTTAATGACGAAGGGATAGAAGAGCCTACAGATGTTCAGGAAAGGTCCATCCCAGCTGTAAATGAAGGTAAGGACGTCCTTGTGGAATCGGAGACAGGATCAGGAAAGACTTTCGCATTTTCTCTACCCATAATCGAGGAGGTCAGTGGTGACCGGACACAGGCGCTCATACTTTCGCCTGTAAGAGAGCTCGCGAAGCAGATAAATCGGGAGATAGAGAAGGTGTCAGGTGACGAGGTCGAGACCGTAACTATATATGGCGGAGTTAGCTACAAGCCACAGATAGAGGGTGGAAAAAAGGCCGGTATAGTAGTGGGAACCCCTGGAAGGATACTAGATCTTCTGAAGCAGGGAAAGCTTAATGTAGATGATATAGACTACTTCGTGCTTGACGAGGCGGACAGGATGCTGGACATGGGTTTCCAGGACGAACTAGAGGCAATCATAGACTTCCTTCCGAAGGATAGGCAAAACCTGCTGTTCGGAGCAACTATTCCAAGGGATCTAGAGAGGCTCTGCGAGAAGTATAGCATAGAGCCGGAGACTATAAGGATAGAGGATACGATACATACCAGGAACCTGGAGCAGAAATACATAGATGTCAAGCCGCACAAGAAGCTCTCAACCCTCTACACGCTTCTGAAGGAGAGGGAAAGAGATCTTTCTCTGGTTTTCTGCCAGACAAAGGCAACAACAAGGTGGCTGGCGGACAAGCTCAGGAAGAACGGGATCAATGCGCAGGAGCTTAACGGAGACATGTCACAGCACCAGAGGGAGAAAGAGGTCAAAAAGTTCAAGGAGAAGGACACGCATGTCATAGTCGCTACTGACGTGGCTGCAAGAGGCCTGCACATAGACGACATCACACATATCTTCAACTACGATGTTCCGGACACTCCGGACACCTACACACACAGGATTGGAAGAGCGGGAAGGCAGGGAGAGGAAGGTGAAGCGATCACACTCCTGGAGAAGGACGACCACAGAAAGTTCAGGAAGATCCACAAGGAGAATCGAGAGTTAGAGAGGATGGACAGGGACAAGCTGGATCTGAAGAGGGTGGAGACCTAGAAAGGAAGAGAGCTCTTCATATCTAGAGCGGGAGATGAAAATTTGTGCCTGTATTTTAAAGCCCGATTTCTCAGGCTAAGTTACGCAAACAGAGGTTTAGACCTGATAAGTCTGTAGGTTGTCAGAGAAACATCGAAAAACTTTTAATACTTCAGTATTACTCTAGTATTATGGCTACTGTAAGCGTGAAGATTCCTTCCGAACTTGAGAGGCGGATTTCGGAATGTGTAGAGAATGGGGGATACACTTCAAAGTCCGAGTTCATCCGGGACTCATTAAGAAGAAGAGTGGAGAAGCTTTCAGAAGAAGCAGTCAATGCTATAGAGAGGGGAAGGAAGGACATAGAAGAAGGCAATACCTACAGCTCCGAAGAGGTCAGAGAGGAGCTTGAGTCTGAATAAGTTTCGATATAGTCTATACAGAAGAGGCCAAGAAAGATTTGAGGAGGCTTGAGGAACAGGTCTTCGAGAGAATAGATTCTGAACTTAAAGAGATAACCAAGGAAAAAAGAGAGATTTGAAGCTCTGAGCTTCTCTTTCAGAAGCAAGGTGGAAAAATCTCGCCAAGTGACGCAAGGAGCGTCGGGGGCGGGATTTGAACCCGCGTGGGCTTGTGCCCAGTACCTTAGCAAGGT
>CAZWHR010000047.1:0-6985 GCA_964633675.1 uncultured archaeon
CGAACTTCTCCATAATAGTGCCCTACGGTATAGACCTTCGAACACAGCAAGGAGGAGAGGACGAACCGGGTGGAGAGGAAGGTTCTGGACCCACTCCCGGGCCTGGGGGAGGATCCGGAAGCGGAGGAGGTTCGGGATCAGGTGGCGGGGGAGGAACCGGTAGCGGTGGAGGAGGAGGGGAAGAGGGGCCGTTCACCGGCGAACAGCCCGAGCCAAGCCCCTCACCGGAAGCGATAGAACTCCAGCTTAATGTCACAGAAACACCTGTAACTATGCAGCAGGGGGAGAGCAGAGAAATAGACTTCAAATTAGAAAATGTAGGAGATGTAGCGGCAGAAGATGTGGTTGTAGAAGCCAATGTAAGAACCGGATGGCAGTCGAGCAGGAGAGAGATAGAAACACTTGCTCCGGGTCAAGAGACAGAAGAAACATTCCTTACGACTGTATATGAGAACGAGATACCCGGCAGATATACCATCCCCGTGTTCGCAAGGCACCAGCCAACAAATTCCTCGGTTGACGTAGACTTCCTCACGGTCAGAGTAGAGCCCAGGCAGGAGATATCCAGCGTAAACGTTGTAGAGAGCCCGAGCTTCCTTGAGCTAACGGAGAACTCCAGAAAATCAGTTGCTTTCTTCATCGAGAACAACGGCGATACCCCTCTAAGTAATGTCACTTTAGGTGTAAGGAATGCTGATGACTGTGTATCCAGTATATCAGGTAGCCATGTGCTCTCGGTAGGAGAGAGAGAAAGCCTAAGCTATAACATACAATCAAACCGCGGAGAGAACACCTGTAACGCGGTATTTGTGTTTAGAGAAGGTGATACCGTACTGGGATTTGCACCTGTGCAGATAGATGTAGTGGCAGCAGGAGCCATATCCCGTGTGCTGCAACTGAGCTATCTGCACCTGATACTTATACTATGGACATTACTGGCAATATACTGGAGGTGGTTTAGATAGATGGTTGAAAGAGAATCTCTATTCCCTGAAAAAGAAGATCAGGAAGAGGAACACAGGATATTTGGATTTATTCCGCAGAAGGTGTACGGCTTTGAGATAGGGGAAGTATTAATCTATGGTATAGAGATGTTGCTAGTGGCCTACTTCATCCTTGCGGTCATTGGAATTGTCCCGTTCTTCTGATAAGGTCTTTGGCTGCCTCTTTTATCTCCTTCCTCTCCTCGCTATCAAGAGACTCATTAGAGTACTTAGTCTTTATAACCGTCTCAAAGAAGCTTATAAGCTCCTCGAGAAGTTCTTCATCTTCCACCTCCAGATTTCTCAGTTTCTCAAGAAGCTCGGTCATAGTAGTAATATCTTCAAAGTCGTGCTTCTGTTTTAACAGTTTGAAAAGATCCTCAGCAAGGTCTTCCATATTGTCCTCAAATACCTTCTCATCCTCATCACTACCACCACTAGATAGCATGTTCTGTACCTCTAGCTCATTTACCTCTGACTCAATTTCGTGGACTCTCTCCTCCAGATTCTCAATTCTGTCCTTTGAGAAATATATCACCATTCCCACCGCAGCCATAGCGGACAGGGCAAATACAAGAGATATTATCTGTAGCCAGAGCGCCATTGTGATTAACCTTTTATTCCTCCTCGTTTTAATAAATTTCCTCAACAACGACCAGATGTTATCGGGTTCTACAGTAAAGATAAAAGGAAGATCCGCTGTTGGAACAGAGAATAAATAACAAAGATGTCGCCCTCGTTCTTTGAATAATTCGAGAAGAAAATCTCCCCCAATATCGCTTTCCTCTACCCTAACTGCTCAACAAATGCGGCCACCACAATAATACATAGTCCTACACCGAGAAGGATAAGCGCATCTCTTACAGGTGTCTTGAAAACTTCTCCACCTTCTCCATAAATGAACTCTTCAAAGCCATAAGCAAGTAGGTAACCCGAAAGACCTGCTGAAACATACCCCGCAACCTCAAGTAGGCCATGAGCCACAAAGGGAAAAAGCCTTACAGGTATTTCAAATAAAGATCCTGCAAGCCGTCCTACTAGAACTCCAAGGACTGACGCATTCCATAGAACCACAAATACCATGCCTCCGGCCACAAAGAATGTAAGGATGAACGTGGCGAAAAATAGACCCAGATTGTTCTTCAGTATCTGTAGGAAAAACCCTGGAGACACCAGACTACCCGTGAAGCCCCTGACGCTCTCTATAGCGGAATTCTGAATTGCAAAGAAGCCTTCAGGCAGCAGAAATGTAGAGACTGAGAAAACAACTACCGAGGCAGTGAAGCATGAGAGAAAGACGTTAATCTCAGAGATATGTCTTGCCAGAAGAGTGGATTCCCTCCACCTCCTCTGGAACTCCTTCCTATCCCTAGAACGGATATAATGCATGAGAGGATAGCTAAGAGCCAAGGCAGAGATCATTACCGCTATAAACCCGCCGTAGTTCCGACCTCCTACCTTGAAAGGGAAAATATACTGGGCTATAACTATAGCAAGGGCTGTAAGAAGGATCGAAAGAACAACCACATATTTAACCGCCTGCGAATCATCCTCAGCTCTTACAAGTATAGAGTCAAACATCGGGATTCCTTCTCCAGGTTATGCCTCTAAAAATATACGGTAGTCTAGCTTCCTTAAAAAAGTGTGGCGAAAGCATTCCAGAGAGGTCGAAAGGGGAAAACTTTATTAGAGGTGAGAGGAAACCCGTATGGTGGAGATGAATCATAGGCTGATGTCAAGTGCGGCGGTTGTTATAGCAGTAGTGGCGCTGGTAGTTGCTTCTCCAGGACTATCTAGCCCAGATAGCAATATGGATAACACCATATCAGTATCAGGCAATTCAGAAGTCCAGACCCGCCCTGATAAAGTCGAGATTCTTGTAAATGTAGATACAAAAGATAAAGACGTAAATAAGGCGCAGGAAGACAACAGAAAGAAGTCAGACAGAGTTATGCAGGCTCTCAAGGACTACGGTATAGATGAGAGCCAGATCCAGACAACCGACTATAATATCCGCCGGCAGAGAGAACATCCAAGACCTAAGGTGCCTGAAGAAGGAAAGGTAGAGGAGTTCTTCCAGGTCGTCAATACCATCAAGATAGAGAGCAGGAATATCAAGAAAGCTGGAGAGATAGTTGATACTGCGGTGGAGGCAGGCGCTAACGGGGTAGAAAGCGTTTCCTTTACACTTACAAAGGAGAAAGAAAGAGCTATTCAGGACAGAGCTCTGAAGAAGGCTGCAGATATGGCCAATAAGAAGGCTTCTTCACTAGCTGCAAGTCTAGGTATAGATATAGGTAAGGCTGTGAAGGTGGCTGAGTCGAGCTATAATGTAGCTCGTTTTGATGTAAAGGAATCAGTTGCAGAATATGACAGCGGTGGAGGTGGCGCTCCCTCGACCAATATAGAGCCGAAAGAGGTCACTGTTGATGCCAGGATAACTGCAGAATACAAGATCCTGGGCAGATAAACCGGTTCTTTCAGGGATTATTTCTACAGAATGGCGGTTCATGAGGTAAAATCATCTAGGTTATAAAAATGTTGGCTTTTTAATTGAGGGTAGCTTCATAGAGAAAGGTGTTTATCAAAAATGGTTACTATACCAAAAGAGATTAAGCGCTACTGCCCTCACTGCGACAAGCATCAGACACACATCGCAAAGGAAGATACGAACGGCAAAGCTTCCGCTATGAGCAAGAAGCACAGGAAGAGGCAGAGGAAGATAGATAAGGGCTACGGGAGCTTCCCTTTTGAGGATCCTTCCCACAGGTCTCGAGGTAGGAAGAACCCTACATCCGAGAAGAAAGATATGAAGCTCAAGTGCAAAGAGTGCGGTAAGTCTCATAAGCCCAAGAATCCTATCAGGGCAGCTAAGTTCAACATAGAATAGAGTTTAAGTTTCAAGAAGGTGACCAATAATGGCAGGAACACAGCCAGAGAGTAAGTTTGTGAAGGTCAAATGTGAAGAGTGTGGCAACGAGCAGGACATATTCAACAAGCCTGCCGAGCCAGTGAAGTGCACCGTATGTAACGAGGTGCTGGCGGATAACACTGGAGGGAAGGCCAATATCAAGGCCAAAGTGCTCAAGGAGCACTAGAAAACGCTCCAAATACTCTGTAATTCTGATAAAAAATGAGAAGCTATAAAGAAAGACCGGAAGAGGGTGGCCTAGTGGTCATAGAGGTAAAGGACATCAACCCTCATTCTATCTATGCTGACCTAGAAGAGTTTCCAGACCAGGAAGGTCTTATACACATCTCAGAGGTCTCCAGATCATGGGTTCGGGACATAAAAAAACATATTTCCGAAGGCGAGAAGACAGTTGCACATGTCCTAGAGACCGAGGAAGATTCGGACACTATAAATCTCTCCCTGAAACGGGTCAGCGACAAGCAGAAGAAAGAGAAAATGCAGGACTGGAACCGGGAGAAAAAAGCAGACGAGTTCATCGACAAAGTAACAGATAAACTGGACGAGGATCGTGAAGAAGTATATGAGAATGTAGCCTTCCCTCTGCAGAAGGAGTTCGGGAATACTTTCGATGGTTTCGAGGAGGCGCTGGCGAACCCTGAAAGAGTAAAAGAGATAATAGATAACGAATACGTAGATGCGGTTATAGATGTCGCAGAGGACAACATAACCCTGAAACAGGTGAAACTTGAAGGCGAGCTAGACGTAGAGATCCCTTCAGGAGATGGAGTTGAACGGATAAAGAAGGCGCTGGCCACAGGCGAACATATAGAAGTATCCTACATCTCAGCACCACGGTACCGGATAACAGCTTGGGGAAGGAACAAGGAACAGGCCAAAAAGAGGATAAACCAGGCTAGACAAGATATAAGGTCAAAGGTAGAGGAACAGGGAGGAACCTTTAGTTTTGAGCAGGCCTGAAAAAATGGGATATCATGGGCAAGATTAAAAAGTGCACAGAGTGCAAATACTATACTATGGAGGGAAGCTGCAGCAATTGCAGTGGAAAAACAGAAAGACCAAAACCTCCCAGATATTCCCCCTCGGACAAATATGGGAATTACAGGCGCAAGACCAAAAGACAGGAGGACTGATCAAAAAATGACAGACTTGAAAACGCATGATAGTACCACCGTTATAATAGACGAAACACCCGATCTAGAAGACCCAATATTCATAGAGGGCCTCACAGGTATAGGCCACATAGGAAGAACCGTAGTATCCTATCTCATAGACCAGCTGGATGCCAAAAAGTTTGGAGAGCTTATCTCTCATCATTTCCCTCATTGGGCAATAGTAGACGAGGATAAACAGCTAGATATACTTCAAAACGAGTTCTACTACGTTGAAAGAGGCGATAAAAAGGACCTAGTCTTGCTTATAGGAGACGCACAGAGCCTCGACCCACAGGGGCATTATGAAGTAGCTCATTCCATCCTAAACGTCTTGAACGATATAGGTGTTGAGGAACTTATAACTATAGGAGGTTTTGGAACCGGAGAGGTTGTAGAAAAGCCAGATATCTTTGGCGTAGTTACGCAAACAGATCTTAAAGAGGAGTACGAAGGATACAATATAAGCTTCGACCACTCTGTAGGGCAGATCATCGGCGCCTCAGGACTTCTTCTAGGAGTTGGAGAGCGCTACGGAATGGAAGGCATTTGTCTGCTTTCCGAGACACCAGGATTCCTACTTTCAGATCCTAAAGCAACAGAGGAAGTCCTGAAGGTGATTGAAAAGATGCTAAAGCTTGATATAGACTACGACAACCTGGATGAGAAAGTAGAAGAAGCTGAAGAAGTTATAAAGAAAATCCAAAAGCTTCAGAAGCAGGTTCAGAAGCAAAAGGGAGAGTCTCAGTCAGACAAGGGCGGGGAAGAGCTGGGTTACATCGGATAAGGTGAAAAAATGAGCGAGAAAGAGAAATACACACGATTTGAGAGGGCTCGGATAGTAGGGGCTAGAGCCCTACAGCTATCCGAAGGAGCACCCCCTCTGATCGATACAGAAGAGACCAACCCAATCAAGATAGCGGAAAAAGAGCTCGAGGAAGGAAAGATACCTATAGAAGTGAAGAGGGCTGTAGCTGATGAAGACTGATCTCCAGCATTGTTTCCGCTTCAGGCACATTCTAGTATAGGTGTTAGAGATGAAAGTAGAAGAGTTAGAACTCTACAGGATTCATAACAGCAGGGCAGAGGCCGCTGTAGCAGCCAAAATAAACGGGTTTAGAGGGGCTGCACCTTCAGGTGCTTCTGCCGGAACCTATGAGGCCTCCGGAAAGATTCCTGAAGATCTGAAACAGGTGGAGAAGGAGATCCAGAACAGGGTTCTGGGAGAAGATCTGAATCAGGAGGAGTTTGACCAGATTCTAAGAAATATTGATGGCACAGATAACTTCAGGAATATAGGGGCTGTGAGTATCGCATGTTCCCTGGCATTCAGTAATGCGGAAGGATACAGTTCCAAGACCGTTTTTCCCTATCCTCTAGGAAATGTGGTCGGTGGAGGAGAACATGGAGGAAATACAGATATACAGGAGTTTCTAGTTATTCCTCTTGAAGCGGAGAGTTTTCCAGAAGCCATGGAGACAAACGCAGATATATTCCACGAGATGGAAGAGAGATACAGCACCAAGATCAGAGGCAAGAACGATGAAGGGGCGCTTATCACTTCGATGAATGACGAGGAGACTTTAAAAGCTCTGAAAAAAGTGGCTGATGATCACGGAGCAAATATAGGTCTTGACATGGCTGCGAACGAGCTATGGGATGGCAGGAAGTATGTGTACGGCGAGAACCAGATGGAGCTTTCTCCAAATCAGCAGCTGAAGAAGGTCAAGAGGCTTATAGAGAAGTACGATCTGTACTATGTGGAGGATCCCTTTCACGAGGACGACTTCGAGAGCCATAGAAAGCTTCTCAGAGGACAGGAAGAGCTTATAGTAGGAGATGATGTGTTTGTTACAAATCCAGAGAGGGTTGAGAGAGGTATAGATTTCAACTCCTGCAATTCGATAATCATCAAGCCC
>CAZWHR010000048.1:0-6952 GCA_964633675.1 uncultured archaeon
TGGTAGTGGCTTATATAGGCTCTTGAAAGCCTCTCTAGCTCTCCTTCGGATAATTTGCTTGGGTCCACCTTAACCCCTCCTTTTGCACCTCCATATGGTATGTTTACTACAGCGCATTTCAGTGTCATGAGAAAGGCAAGCTCCTCAACCTCATCCGCAGATACCGAAGGATGGTACCTTATACCTCCTTTTGTAGGCCCTCTTGCATCGTTATACTGGATCCTGAAGCTTGGGAATACTTTTATATCTCCGTTGTCCATTCTGACAGGTATATTGGAGTTTACAACGCGTTTAGGGTGTTTAAGAACATACAGCTGTCTTGATGTGAGCATCTTGGCCTCTGAGACCTTGTCCAGCTGTATGCTGCATACTTCACATATTGAGGTATTTCCTTTCTCTCCTAGATCCTTGTCCATCTCTATACACCTAACGCCTCCAAAATTAGATTTCCTAAATTAAAAATGGAGTGGTTTCAGTTTCTGTATCTATCTGTCTTTCTTTTTTCCTATATTTTTTCTATACAGGTTGTCTATTCTGCTATTTTCCCGTTAAACCAGGATTTAAACATTTTCTGAGTCTTCGTAGTTTTCCATATCTTTTGGAGCGGTACTGAGATTTTTGAGTGTATTGAGAAATCCGCCTGCAATGTAGTCAAGGCCGTCCGATGTACTTGGCCCGACATCGTATTCATATTCCTTGAAATAGATGAAAGCCCCAATACTAAATGCTGCAGCAGTCACTTTAGCGGTCTTGGTGGAGATAAGGTCTAATGCTTTTTCCATGTATCTATCTACCTTTCCATCGGTTTTTTCCGAAACTTTGCGGAGATAGTCTGCAGCTATTTCTGTTCCTATCCAGGTTATCTCTGATAGTCCATATCCAAATACGGTGTGGACTGGTGGATCGTAGTCGTGTTCGTTAAGGTATTTAGAAAGATCCCATTCTGTTAAGTACTCTGCTGTTCCTGTTGCAAATCCTGTTGAGAACGCTATCACTCCGTCAAACCTATTTTTAATGCGTTCCCATATATCCGACTGATCTGTTTCAGTTGGATTCTCTCTAATATCTTCCTCAGAATTTTTGTGCTCTTCTTCCATTGACCAAGTCTGCTGATGCTCGGAATTTATATCTGTTGCTTCGGAGAAACTGAATGTTACAGTTGTAAATCTCGGAATTTCATGTGCTCGAGATCAAATGCATCGGCAACATGTTTTTCTACCAATTTGCCATTTACCACGTTCAAACCCTTTCTTAATGCGGAATTATCGTCACATGCCTTCTTCCATCCTTTGTTTGCCAGCTCTACAGCATAGGGGAGCGTGGCATTTGTCAGTCCATAAGTGGCTGTATTCGCAAAAGCCCCCGGCATGTTGGTTACTGCATAGTGCACCACTCCGTGTTCCACATATGTGGGCTCTGAATGAGAAGTAGGTCTTGTGGTCTCCGATATACCTCCTTGATCGACTGCAACATCAACCAGTACAGAACCTTCCTTCATCTCTTTAACATCTTCTTCCTTGATCAGCTTTGGCGCTGCTGCACCAGGAAGCAACACTGCACCTACAACTATATCCGAATCCTTCAATACACTCCTTATATTCGCCCGGTTTGATAACTTTGTATTAACATTCTGAGGCAGTATATCTTCCAGCTTGGCCATCCTCTGCTGATTAAGTTCAATTACTGTTACGTCACATCCGATACCTGCAGCTACTTTTGCAGCGTTCTTTCCTACTGTACCACCCCCTAGAACTGCTACTTCTGCAGGTTCTACTCCTGGGAGTCCTGCTGGAAGCTTCCCTCTACCTTTGTTGTGCTTTGTCTGATAGTATGAACCTATCAGAGGAGCCATCCTTCCAGCTACCTGTGACATCGGCTCAAGAAGCGGAAGCCTTCCATCTTCCTCGACAGTCTCATATGCTATAGCCTTCACATCAGTCTCCAGCAACTTCTCTGTAAGATCCTTTTCCGCTGCTAGATGGAAGTAGGTGAAGACTATCTGATCCTCAAGAAAATTGTACTCCTGTTCCAAAGGTTCCTTTACCTTCATAACCATTTCAGAATCCCAGGCATCCTCTTGATCTACTATCTCCGCACCTGCATCAAGGTAGTCTTGATCACTAATCCCTGAACCTTCTCCAGCTTCCTCCTCCACCTTTATATTGTGTCCTTCTCCTACAAGTCTCTCTACCCCTTCAGGTGTTATTCCTACACGATTTTCGTTGTCCTTCAGTTCTCTAGGAACTCCTATATCCATGATCAATTCCTCCAAGATATGATACGCCTTAGTTGTCCTTTATAAGCTGTTTGTCTGCCTGGAACTTGATGACGGTTCTTTCCTTCAGAGGACTGACCCGTCTCTTTGCAGTGTAAAGTTCTCCCAGACCAGGAATCTTGACCTTCTTACCTCCCTGAAGAGAGTCACGAGTACGGGTTATAAACTTTTCTATAACTTCTTCTGTATCTTCTTTACTGAGTCCTGTCTCCTCAGATATCTCCTCCAGCAGATCGTTTGTATGTATTTCCATTTTTTAATCTCCGTTAGCTTTTTCTCTTGAGGGATTTAAGTTCTGTGTACGCCTTTTAACCCATTAAAGAGATTCAGTGTCTATCCCCTGTTCCTCAAGCCAGCTTTCTGCGTACCTCTCGCATCTCTCAATTGCTTCTTCCTCAGACTCTACTATGGCTTTTACCCAGACGTTTCGATTGTTAAAGACGCCGTCAGGAAGGTTCTGATATATGGCTTGGTGTTCTCCGCAGCTTTTCCAGTAGAATCTGGCTTTTATTTCTTCTCCTTCTTCGCGATATTTGACAGCTATACCTCTCTTATTCCCTTCCTCAAATCTTTCCTCTCTGTAATCCTTAGCCATAACATTCTAAAGTTGCTTCCGTAGATTTAAAAGGTTCCAGGTTGATTTCTGCAGCCTATCTCCACCCCCTCGATTGGAACATACTTCTAGAGGGAGAACGGTCAGGCAGGAAGAGGTGGAGGAGTACGCCCGTCTCAAGAAGATGAAACCAAACTTTACAGGCTCAGAAGGCGATACCTTTGTATTCTACGAGCTGTATGGTTTCGACTGGAACAATAGGCTGAAAGTACCTTCGGAACCTGTAATTAGCTTAAATATCTTTAAGAAATAATCAAAAACTTTGAAAAAACTCAGAACCTGTAGAAAACCTATTCAACCCCTATTCGTCCAATATATCTGGTTCTTCCACTCCATCAATCGCCTTGACTGCCTTCATAAATACTTCTTCTGGCTGTTCTGAATCACCTAATTCTTTGGGATAGCCATTCGCCTGATATTCTCTTACCCTGAGCTTTGTTTCTGGCGGTTGTGGATCCAAAATTTCTACTCCTACTTCTCTTTCAGTTGTGGTATCCCGAAGATAGATCCCGTGCTTTTCTTTATCCCATTCGTATTTTTCTGGTAGATCCACTAAGCTAAAGTAAAAATGAACGGTCTCTAGTTTCCCTTTGACAGATTCCCAGTCCATCAAAGGTTCAGAAGAATATTCGCCCGGATCTTCTCCATGTGGAGGGGTTGGTGTTCCATCGTAGTTGTGGTTTTCCATTACGGCACACTCACTATTCGAAATTTTTAAGTGTTATGAGAGTACTACACTAACCAAAATCTAGCTCCCGAATCTGTCTCCCCATTCTTTATACCTCTTTAGAAGCCTCTGATCTGTCTTTGGATCGATCTCCTCAAAAGCTTGGTCAAAGTCGGCCTGGCTAATACCTCTCAGTTTTAGTTTGTACTCCTTGAGCTTTGAAGGATCCTTTGTAGCAAGTTCTCCCAGTTCAGGGTTCATCTCATCAACCATGTTCCTCACAGCCTCCTTTGCAAGGTTCTTGACCTCCCGGCCAGAATAGTATTCGTCCACACATTTCCTTGCTATCTCCGCTACATTACAGTCCAGAGATATACCGTCATCTTCAGTATTAAGCCTGATGATCTTCTCTGCAGTTGTTTCATCAGGTAGAGGCACATAAATAACCCTCTCTATCCTTGAAAGAACTGCAGGATCTATATCCCACGGGGCATTAGTGGCTCCAAGAAACATTATATCCTGGTTCTTCGTATCGAAACCGCTCAGCTCTGTAAGAAGTGTCGAAAGCACCCTTCTTGTCGACTCATCCATGTCCCCTCCTCGACTCATAGCTATAGAATCCAATTCGTCCATGAACAGGATTGAGGGCGACCGTTCTCTTGCTGCCTTGAATATGCTTGACACTATCTTTCCTGACTCTCCGTAGTATTTGGATAACGCGTGACTGAGCTTGACATCAAAAAAAGGATAATCGTGACTACCAGCTATAGCGGAGGCAAGCAGGGTCTTACCCGTCCCCGGAGGACCATAAAGAAGTATTGTATGGAGGGATTCAACCGCATCAGGTTTGTTCTCTATTGCTGAAAGAGCGAAAGATTCTTTTATGCTCTCCTTGGTCTCCTCAAGTCCCGCTACATCACTCCATTCGACATTAGTATCTTTTATAAATCTCTCTACGTATCCACTGAAGTCTGTTTCTTCTTCCCTATCTGCTTCTGCCTTCACTCTGTTGGTTCCGTACTTCTCCTTCAGTGTGTCCGAGCGGCCGGCAAGGTTTTCAGAGAGCTCCCGCAACTTATCAGCTTGCTTTTCCTTCTCCTTCCTGGCCCGTCCTCTCTTGTTCTTTGCCTGTTCCTCAAGAATATCCGCACAATTTTCGTAGTATGAAGCTGCTGCAGAATTGTCTCCTTTATCTAGAGCCTGCTCTGCCTTCTTCTTGTTTTTTTTGAAGAACTGACGTAATTTCTTTTCATACAAGTTGAGCCACCTCTATTGGTGTGGCGAGAGAGCTAAGTTTCGACTAAACGGTCATATCTTCCTTTGTCCTTTTCTCGTCTCTCTGCTCCATGGCCTGCTTTATAGCCTCCTGTGTACCAAGCTCGTCCTCCAGGTGCTTGACTTCTTCCGCCTGCTGTATAATCTCGTCCACTCTTTCATTTGCTTTCTCCTTTGGAGACAGCTGTCCCTTGAGAAGCGAGTTGAGCTTGCCCCATTTCTCCTCTCTTATCATCTCTCTTACATCCGCCCTTCTTAGCTTCTCCACTATATCCTCCTTGTTCATATCTCTGATCTGGTTGATGAGTCCTTCTCTCTCCAGCATCTTCTCCTTCCTCTTTATAGATATAAGTCCGTCTATAACTCTTAAAGCATCCATCAACTGTGTGTGTTCGTTATGGATTATAGCCATTTCGTCCTCTTTAGCAGATATTTCCTGTGCCAATTCCCTCTTGAGAAGGTCATCTTCAGTATCGACAACTTTTTCGAACAGCTTCTCCCTTTGACTGGAGAGATCCTGATGTCGATCCCTCTTCAGCTTCACTGAAGCCTTTATATTTGCTTTCTCTTCCTCTAACTGCTGTAGAGTAAGATCTTGGATATCCAGATTCCCCTCGGAACTACCAAATATAGTCTCGGCGATATCCTGTAAAATTCCCATATTTTCCCTCTACAGGCCAATTTGAAAAGCAAGTATTTTAAATTAATGGGTTCCGGAGCCGGGATTATAGTGGTAATCAACCGATGTCCTCCAATATATTGTCTACCATGTTGCTGTATCCCTCTTCCTTCTTGTCCTCCTCTTCGCCTCCTTTTTCTCCTTCTTCCGATGCTTCATTATCTCCTTCTTCCTCCTCTGTATCTCTTATAGATTCTTCTCCATTTTCATCCTCTCCTTCCTCTTCCGGCTCCATGACCTTGTTTCCTCCTTCATAGCTGTAGCTCAAGGTCTTCAAGGTGTGCCTCTGCAGATGGGCGTTCCAGGCAAGCTTGATATGCCTGAGGAACCTGTTGATCTCATCATAACCTTTCGGAGCATCTTTATTGAAGAATATCTGGATCTTCTTCTCCTCCCATTCATCCTCCATCTCTTCCTTCTTCAGATAGATATCCACGTGAGGATACTTCAGGTGCTCGTCCTTCTTTGTAATCTTCTTGACATGCTCCCAGGGCAGAAATCCCTTGAAGATTTCGTCAGCCTCCATATGGGCAGAGATCCTGTTCCAGTGCTTCTCTCCCTTGTACTCCTTTCTCTCTATACCTTGCTCGTCAACAATTACATCCCCCAGCACTGATTTGAACTTCTCCTCCTTCTCAGGGTTCTCGGTCACTGATTTTTCCTTGTATGTCATTGGTACCGTCTCTAGTACCATCTATGTACGGAGATTTATTTTTCTTTCCCTTCTATGTGATCCTTTACTTTGGTATAGAGCCTTTTTGCTGACTTATGCGCTTTCTCTGCGTCCTTCTTAGACTATTCTACCCCTTTGTACTGCACTCTGCTCTTTTCCTCTACCACCCATTTCCTGATGCCGTCTATGTTTCCCTTGAAATCCGCTGGTATTAAACCAGCCTCGTAGAGCTTCTGAAATTCTTTGGCTGTTTTTGAATGTTACGAGCTTCCGCACCGTTCCGAAGGAAGCTTTACACTCCTTTGAAAGCTCCCTGATGCTGTATTCGTAGTCGAGATTCTCCACTAGCTTCTGCACCACTTCCAGCTTCTTCTCAGGGACGAGTGCATCTCCAACACCGCTTATAATTACTTAATTGATCAATCGATTATTTAGATATGCAATACTCTTCTGTCCTGGTTCCAACCTATATCGACGATTTTTTTAAACAGGAGTCCTTTTTCCAGAAAGAGGTCTAGATGGAGTAGTTTCTAGGATAGAAGATATATTTAAAACAGTTGGATTGACAGGAATCTGTGGATGGATGCGCCGGTGGTCAAGCTTGGCCTACGACTCCAGCTTCCCAAGGCGTGTTACGCTACGACAACGCAACAATGCGGGTCGCAGCATTCCCAAAGAATGTTGCTTGAACATACTCTTGATAAAGAGTATGTGAGCATGAAGCCCCGCCTTATGATATGATTCCCGTACACGCCGGAGTCTGCTGGCGA
>CAZWHR010000049.1:0-6910 GCA_964633675.1 uncultured archaeon
CGGAGTTCTTCCGTGTGTCTTACTGTCCGCTTACAGAGGACATTTCTACCCCAACGGGTAGTAGCGGCCCCCCGCTCTACACCTTAACAGACAGACTCGGCCTCTTTCCTTCAGTTAATTGGAATGATAATCTTAAAAAGGGGTTGTATAACAGCGTTATATTATTCTTGTGAGACCTCTTCAGAGACCGGGTAGAGACACCTTTTTAAGAGACAAAGAGAAAGAGTTGTTTGACATATGACAGTCCTCAGATATCGTTACCTGGTTCTGGCTGCAGTACTGGTATTCCTCTCTGTCAGCGCTTCAGCAGCAGTTGGCCCAGATATAAATGTGAACAACATAGAACCCACAAATCCCAGGCCGGGCGACACCGTTAAAGTCACACTGACAGTAGCCAACAATGGAAATCAGGAGTCAAGCTTCAGCTATGTAGACACCCAGACCACGGAGGGCATAGAGTTCACAGGCACGACCTCGGGATTTGAGGAAAGCTTCAACCTCTGTGGAGGATGTCAGAGGATCGGAACCATCTATCTTAGAGTTGACGAATCTGCAAAAACCGGCACATATCCGGTCGACTTCGTGATATCTGCAGGAGGAAGGAAATTTAAGCAGAAGGCAGAGCTGGAGGTGGAGGGAAACCCCAAACTGGTCGTGAAAACTAAAGAGACACATCTTGTCCCGGGAGTGTACAAGGACCTCTCCATAACTGTGAAGAACATAGGGACGGGCAGAGCCTCCGAGACCGTCCTAGATCAGGACGAAGAGATGTTCTCCCTAAACCCACAGACAATAGAATTCGGAGATATAGATCCTGGAGAGAGCGTCACCAGATCGGCCAGGATTATAGCGGACGAGGACATGGAATCCGGTGTGAAAAACCTCAAGTCAACCCTTGAATACCGTCACAACAGCAACAAGACGTCAAAGAAGGTCAAGATTCCTCTGGTGATAGACAACCTGGCCAACCTTGTTATAGGGACACTGGAGTCAGGCACTGCAGTTATAGGGGAGCCCACAACCGTTACAATGGAACTTGAGAACCTCGGACCAGGAGAGGCAGAAAAAATATCCTCCAGGATCACCTGTGAAGGTGCAGAGGTTCTTGCCGGTAAGTCCTTTGTAGGACAGCTGGATGACGATGAATCGGTTCCAACGGTCTTCAAGATTCGCCCCAATACCAGCAATGTCAAATGTAGTGTGGACACCAGCTACGAGGATAGAACCGCGCGCACCTTCTCCGAAGAGATAAATATAAATGCAAAGGCCAGCTCCAACCTCCTCTACTATATAACGATCTTTGTTATCCTGACAGGTGTAGGAATATACTACTGGAGGAGAAAGAGGCAAGATGAGCTATCAGAAATATAAGTTCACCTGGCTCCTGGCCAAGAGAGATATACTGGAAGACAAGAGGATATCCCTTATAGTAATCGCGATGCTTAGCTTCTCATTCCTCAACCTAGCTTTCTTCCCTGCATTCATAAACGGCCTGAGCAACACTTTCACATCCAACATAATACAGACCCAGACAGGGCATGTCCTGATAGAGGCGGAAGAAGGAAGGCTTGATAATGCCGACGCGATTGTAAAGAAGGTCAGGAGTCTGGAAGACGTCAGGAATGTCGAAAAACGGTTGAGCTTCACAGCAGAGCTATCTCACAAAGAAAAAAGAATAAACGCCCAGGTGTTCGGTACCAACAGTCTCGAAGCCAAGATATACACTCAGGAGCTTATATCAGGGAGTCTCATAGAGGAATCGGACACCGACAAGATCATGCTAGGAAAGTCGCTTGCAGAGGAAAACGATGAATCAGTAAACACCGATGGACTGGGAGTAAAGCAGGGAAGGATAATAGAGTTAAAGGCAGGAAACTCCACCAGAAGGATGAAGGTCAACGGAGTAATGGGAAGGCCGGGTCCTTCACCTCTCTTCCGACAGTCCTTCGTCACCTACAGCGATGCAGAAGAGATACTTGATGTAAATGACCGGGCAGATTCGATAAAGATACTTCTAAGGGAGGAAAAAGACCCCGCAGAATTCAAGGAGAGGCTTCAGAAGCTTAACACAAGGGGAGAGATAAAGACCTGGCGCGAGGTATCCGATATAGCAGGAAACCTCCAACAGACCTTCGCAATAGTCACCCTTGTCGTATCAATAGTGGGTATAATAATCGCAGTCACCTCTGTAGGGGTTGTCATATTCATAAACAGTAGCAAGAGGAGGAGAGAGATGGGGATAATAAGAGCCATTGGCAGTGAGAGCGGGCAGGTGCTGCAGATATTTCTCCTGGAAGCGCTAATCTTCGGCCTTCTAGGAACCCTTATAGGCGGAGGTATCATGGTTGCAGTCGACTATTACCTTGCTTTGAACCCTTTAAACGCACCTATAGGGGTTATATCCACTGAACTGTCCCTTGAACTGCTCCTGACAAGAGGGATCTGGATGATGGTTGCCTCAGGACTAGCAGGGTTTATACCGGCCTACCTGGTCTCCAAACAGAACATAATAGATGCTATAGAGTCAAGATGACAGAAAAATCAATAGAGTGTCGGAACCTCTGGAAGACGTATCAGATGGGAGAGCTCAAGGTAGAGGCATTGAAGGGAGTGGACCTGGACATAGAGAAAGGAGAGTTCGTCTCGATAATGGGTCCCTCGGGCTCCGGGAAGTCAACTCTGATGCACCTGATAGGTCTTCTCGACAGCCCAACGAAAGGCACGATAACCCTGGAAGGTACTGACACCTCCAAGTTCACGGACAGGCAGAAATCCGCCTTCAGACTGAAGAAAACCGGCTTTGTCTTCCAGTTCTACTCTCTCCTCTCAGGCTTCGAAAGCTACGAGAACACCTATCTACCGCTTCTATTAGCAGGAGTAGAGCAGAAAGAGGCTATAGACAGGGCTGTAGAAGGTCTGAAGGAGGTCGGTCTGGGAGATCGCCTTAAACACAGACCCAGTGAGCTTTCAGGAGGTCAGAGACAGAGGGTTGCAATAGCACGAGCCCTGGTCAATGACCCAGATATAATCCTTGCTGACGAACCCAACTCACAGCTTGATACAAAGACATCAAAGGAGATCATGAAGCTTTTCAGGAAGCTTTCAGAAAAGGGACATACAGTTGTAACCGTCAACCATGAAGAGGAACTGGGAGAGATGACAGACAGGATTATCTGGCTCAAGGACGGGAAGATCAAGGACCGAGACCGTTAGACACCTGCAAAGGGATTCCTGAAGGAATTTAAGGGAAATTCTTGCTCTGAAACCGGCTCCATATATTCTCCAAACAGCTCTCTATCCCACCACCGGCCTGTGTCCCACCACTCGCTCCAGGAAGTAAACCTGTAAACGTATCTCCTAACTCTCACGTATCTTGGAGGCTTCTCAGGGAAGGGGTTATCTTTCAGAAGGTCTGTGACCTTCTCCTCGCCTTCCAGAAGCTTTTGGACAAACCGGGGGAACCATCTCCTTCTGGGACGGCTTGACATGGCCGCAAACCACATCTGCCAGTCAAGCCTGAGGTGGTAGGGCGCCCACTGCGGAGGTATAGAAGAGAGATCCGTTGGTTTTCCCTTAAATCTATAGGTCTTCCAGTCTGCATCCTCCAGGTTCTCATCTCTCGTTCCCTGAACCACAAGCTCGTACCTGTCCTTTGTTATGCTCCCAAAGGCTCCATAGGTGTTCACCAGGTGAAAAGGGTTGTAGCTGAAGTTCATCGCCTGGGAAGGAGATATCATGTTCTTTATAGGCCAGTAACTCAGAACCACAACCAGGATAAATACTACAGGAGCCAGATAATAGTTCATAAATCCTGAAGTCTGTATGCTACCCGTTGATATAGGAATGAAATACTGCAGGAGGCTGTCGCTGAATGTGGAGAAGGCAAGAACTGCTGTAAGGAAGTTGAGCCAGGAGAAATTGCCGGAGAGCATCAGCCAGAGCTGGAACAGGATAGTTATAGCTCCTGCAACAGCAGCAAACGGTTGAGGTGCGAAGTAGAAGAACGGAACCACCAGCTCCACAAAATGGTTTACAAGAACGCTTGCCTTGTGTATGAAGCCAGGAAGCTTGTCGAATAACCAGCTGAGAGGGTTAGGCATAGGCTGAGTCTCATAGTGGTAGTCCATACAGGTAAGGTTCCACCAGCACCGGTCTCCTCTGAGCTTTATCAGTCCGGCTCCAAACATGTTCCTGAACAGAAGCCACCGGAAAAGCCATATTATCAGCACAGGCGTAGCGGTATTGTATGCGCCCAAGAATATGGTTAGGAATCCTGCCTCTAACAACATAGACTCCCAGCCAAAGCCCCAGAAAGTCTGCCCCACATTTACAAAGGAGAGGTAAAGTATCCACAGGAGGAGCCATACAGCTATAGATACAGAGGTTCCGAATCTCTCGGAAAGACCAGTAACCGTAAGAAGAGATAAAAACACTCCCGTCCAGGCCGATAGAGCTATGAACCAGTCATCGGATATCCCGTGGAATATGCTTGGCTTCTGCCAGAAGTTGATGCGTTTAACAAAATCTTTAACCGGTTCAAGACCGTCCTTGCCTATTAGGCCTCTGAACTGGTTTGCAGCAACCAAAAAGGCCAGCAGATAGGTCAGCCCCATACCTCTCTGAACCAGAAGTCTTGTAAACCAGTAGACGGTATCAGCCATATCAGGTTGTTTGGATATCTGAGATTAAAAAAATCCTGCCAAGTCCTTGTCAAGCATTAATATAGAGAGAGACACCAACACTTAGACATGAGAAAGATACTGATCTTCTCAGCGTTTCTTCTAATCCTGGCCCCTCCTGCAGTAGCAGCAGAGTTCTCTACCGTTCTCCACACCTCAGACCTGAACGAGGAGTTTGATCTTACAGGCGACATAACAACGAACATTAATGAAAATAGGAAGTTAGATCTGTTGATAAAATACAGGCTGGAGTTTATAAACGAAAACTATAACAGCACCGATGTAGACTTCTTCGAGATCCGTGTGGAGAGCAGAGAAGAGATCCTAGAATCCAAAAAGACCGGTTCCTTTGGCCTGGATCTGGGAGGAAACCGCACGGGGTATATAGAGATAGTGGTTGATAAACCTGCTCTGGTGGAAGAACTGACATTCCATGCAAACCACACCGCCCTAATAAGGTCAAACGGAGAGAAAGTGGATAGGAGCACCTCCAGCGCAATAGATTACTCACCAAAAATACCAGAACAGGAGGTTAAAGACATCAGAACCAACAGCACACAGGCACACAGAGGAGGAAAAATCTATATAAACGGCTCACATTCCAACATTGCCTCTCTCAACATATCAGGGCATATGATGGAGCTGGATAAGGGAGAGATCAGAGGCTGGATAGACCTCCCGGAAGGCCTTGAGGAGGGAAGACAGAAGATACCGTTAGATATCAGAACAGGGTGGGGAAAAAGGTTCAAGAGAGATATAGAGTTAGAGATTATTAACAGACCCCCCAACATAACCCTGGACTATCCAAAAAAGGTTAAAAGAGGTGAAAACCTCTATATAAAGGTATCAGCGGTGGATGACGTAAAATTAAGAAGTTTGGCTGTCAATTTCCGGGGAAAAAGATACAAAGACATAGAAAAGCTAGAACTACCTACAGAAAATCTTGATAATGGATCTTACAGATTTAAATCGATAGCAATAGACAGTGATGGAGCCAAAACTGAGAGGAACAGTAGTTTTAGAGTAGTGGAAGAACTTAAAGGAGAAAATACCCGGGATGACGAAAACCCAGAAGACTCCAGTGATGAGAAGAATAAAGAGGACGAGAACGAAGAGGAAGAACCTGCCGGTATACCAGTAATAAGACAGTTCAGAATAACTATAGAGTCCGGTATAAGATTCATTATAGGGCTGTTCTAGAAGCTATCAAAAAATCATCTTGCACCATCTGCCTCTCTTTCTCTTCTCTGCCTGTCCCTTACAGCTCTTACACTTGAGTCGTTCTCATAGGCAGCGATTATTTCATCAGCTAGAGCATCATAAGCTTCAGTATCATTTGCAAGCCTTTCGCTGTAGGCTCCCTGCACAAGCATCCTTAGAGCTAAATCCACTCTCCTTATAGGAGAAACAATCACAGCCTTCCTTGCGATAACCCCTCCTCTCTGGTAGGACACTACTTCCTCCTTAGCAGCGGAGTTCTCTATAGCTCCTACAAGGACAGATACAGGGTTCTCATCCACTTCGTCCTCTATCTTTTCAAATGCTTTCTCTATTATCTTCCACAGCTTCTCCGACTTCCCTACATTCCTACCGGAGGTTATCTTGTGCTTCTTTCCCCTGTGTCCAGCCACATACATCCTGTTGAGAAGTCTCTCTACTATCTGTACGTCAGCCCTGTAGAACTGCTTGTCCGGATGTCTTCCTCTGGACTTCGGAGCCATTATGTTCTCCAAGTTGAGGTATCTTCTCAGGCCTTCATCGTCCACCTCAACCTCATCGCAGTCCCATTTTCCAAAAAGCTTTATGTCCTCCATTATATCACCTTGTTGGCTTCTGCTTGTTTCCTGCAACAAGCTCCTCGAGAGAAACACCATTAACCTTGAACACCTGGAACCTTACGGTTGGCAGATCTCCCTTCGGACCTCCATCAGCTCCTCCTATCCCTTCAACCTGTACCTCGTCGTGTTCATCTATATGTTCAATTGCCTTGTCCCCAGGAACAAATGCGGTAAGCATCTTCCCGTTCTTGATAACTTGGACTCTTACACATTTACGCAGAGCTGAGTTAGGCTGCTTTGCCTCTATTATACGCTTTTCAAGAACTATTCCTCTGGCCTGAGGGCTACCTTCAAGAGGATCGGACTGTTCCTTCAGGTTGAGCTGCTTCCTCTTGTACTTCTTGTCGCTCCACCTGAACTTCTGCCTCCTCTTCTTCAGCTTCCTTGCGTTGT
>CAZWHR010000050.1:0-6734 GCA_964633675.1 uncultured archaeon
GAGCTATGGGATGGAAAGAAGTATGTCTATGGTAAGAACCAGATGGAGCTTTCTCCCAAGCAACAGCTGAAGAAGGTGGAGAGGCTTATAGAGAAGTACGATCTATACTATGTCGAGGATCCCTTCCACGAGGACGACTATGAAAGCCATGGAAAGCTTCTCAGAGGTCAGGAAGGGCTTATAGTGGGAGATGATGTGTTTGTTACAAACCCGGAGAGGCTTGAGACAGGTATAGAGTTCAACTCCTGCAACTCGATAATCATCAAGCCCAACCAGGCAGGCACTGTATCCACGACAAGGGAGACCGTCCTTAAGGCCTTTGAGAACGACTATGTGCCGGTTATATCGCACAGAAGCGGTGAGACCTGTGATACTTCAATATCAGAACTGGCGCTGGAATGGGAAATACCGGTGATAAAGGCAGGAATAACCGATATACGAATAGTAAAGCTTAACGCACTGGCGCTGAAATGGCAGAAGATGGAGGAAGAAGGCAGAAATCCAGAGATGGCAGCTGTCAGGTGATCGGGAAGAGGGTTCGGTAGATAAGTTAAAAAATATTCGACACATCAATAGTTTCTAGTGTTAGTGCCCAGGTGGCGGAGTCTGGCTCATCGCGACGGACTCGAGCTTAGAGGCGGACCCTCCCCTCTAAAGTTCACTACGGTTCCACTCGGCAAAGCCGAGTCAAGCGGATATGCTGAGCCGGAAACACCGGCGATGATAAAAGAGATATCCGTTGGGCGAAAGCCCGCGCAGGTTCAAATCCTGCCCTGGGCGTACTCTTTCCTCTTTGAAGTACATTGGAAAATCCGAAAACTTATAAGCTAGAGCGCGTATGTTGGAGTTATGGGAGATACAAAGACCATCGAACACACTTTAAACGCGGCAACTATAGCTATAGGTGTCTATATGCTTGTCTCGTACGCCGGTGCTGCACTGCCACCGGCCCTGAGCGGTGTTGCATTCGTCCTCATCGGTATATCGCTCCTACTTTCGAGCCGTGGCGAGTGAATAGAGAGATTTTAAGAGGTCAAATATGTAGGTAGGAAAGATCTCGGTAGCTTCTGGTATAATTATCGGTTTTTTAGTATTCGGGTGCCCAACCTAAAGCTATAGAACTTCCTACTGAAGGGTTTTTAAGGAATATTCCCAAAGTATAGGGTAGAGGTGATTTAGGTGAGGGATGAAGAAGAGAAGGAAAAGGAGAAAGAAGAGAAAAACGAGGAGAAATGTGAGACCTGCTCGGTCGATATTGATATAGAAGAAGACTGACCTCTGATATTTCTCTGAGAAATATCCGTCCTTATATAGGTCTCTCGTAATTTTATTCTGTAATTTGTATAGCTAGGGTGGAAGATAAAAAAAAGAAAAAACGAGGAATAACACCGTGTATCCCCTAAGGTTGCAAGATCGCTTCAGAAATCCTGCCTCTCAATAGGCCATATCTGGAAGCTCAACTACAGAGATTCACACATCACTCCTGAGGCTGCTGCTCTCTCTGTTCCTGAATCTGCTGGACCAGTTCCTCAGCCTTTTCGTTGACCTCTTCCTGAGAAACGATGTCGTCCTCTGTCAGGACAGCGAGCAGTGCGTTCAGGGTTAGCTCCAGGTTTCCGACCTTCTGCTGGATTACCTGCATGAACTGCTGAGCCTGAGCTCCTTCTCCTTCTCCATTCATTTCTAAAAAACACCTAGAAGGTTGTTTATGCCCTACTTTTATAAAAAGGTCGTCACTTTTCTCTGGTCTTCTTATCGCTGGCAGAAGGAACAACCTCAACTTCTCCGCCTGGAAATTCCTCAGATATCTCCCTATTAGAGACCTCATAAAGAAACAATACGACCGCAGCAACCTCAGAATGAGGCTGATTTCCGACAGCCAGATTGAGATCAACTAGATCATATATCTCCCTAGGAACCTTCTGAGAGCCAACAACCACCAGAAGGTTCTTGGAACTTCTGGCCCTCTCAAGGTATTTCCTAAAAGGCTCACCGTACATCGTGAGGTGTACCGAGGTTCCTTCAAAATCCTTTATCACTCTTCTAAAATCCTCTCTGTATGAAACCTCAAAATCGCCACCCCAGCGTTCAGAAACATCTTCTAGACTTTCAATCATATTTTCATCTTTTTCCCCAGAATAAATTATCCTATCAGCTCCTAATTGCCGGGCCGAAAGCCCCACATGACTAGATATCCTCTCGTCCCTCCCTCTTCTATGGCCAAGCCTCAGTACAGTAATCATACCATCACTTCCACAATCGAGATTTCATCAGCCCTCCAGCAAGTATATAGAGAATAGCCAGAGCCAGAAGAGCCACATACTGTATGAAGTTTATTCCAGGAGCAGATACACCGGTCTGCCTTCTCTCAATTTCCACAGGGATTGAAAGAGAAAAAGTCTCCCCTGTGTCAATATCCTTTAGAATAAATTCAACTTCTTTTAAACATCTGTTATAGCATGAAGCTGCCTTAAATTTTGCTAAAACCTGTTTTCTAGATCTTGAACTAACTTGAAAGCGCGTTTTGTCTTCTAGACTCTCTCCCTCCACTTCCAAGGATACAAAAACTTTGCCCTCTCCTTCAGAAGGTACAGCTTCCAACAAATATGAATGAGGTAATCTGTCCGAGTTAGCTATATACAGAGTGCGAGTTTCACTTCCCTCAAAAGATATATTTATCCCTCCCCGATCCGACACACTAAAAACCTTCTTCTGCACCAATAACCTGCCACCGTAGACTTTCTCAGAGTAGCCATCCGAATCCTCAACCTTCACCCAGTAATTCTGACTTAAATCCCAGCCAGCACCAGCAGAAGCTCTGCAGCTGCTTCCAGACCTGTTAAAACATAACATATTATCATCAGAACATTCCTTATCGCCGCAAATGTATATTGTAAAGTTTGAAACACCTGTGACGGAGGGTTCAAACCTTACAGTCTCGCCCACCTCCAACGAATCCTTCGTATAGCAACCTGAACAAGTCAAATTATAATCCTTCTCCTCCTCACCATCATCATCGCTCTCATTGGTGGTATCCTGCGACTTATAGGTAGCCTCTCCAAACTGGTATATATCTCCGATAGTGTTTCCCACATACAGAGCACCCATGGCTGCAGCAGGAGAGCTCGTTAGACGGGATGTAGTGCTGTAATTAGCAATTCTTGCGGATACATTTGAAGCGTTCAGCTGGTACAGTCTGCCATCGCTGTTCCCAACATACACAAAATCCTCCGTGACCGTCGGTGAACTCCTTATATTAGCTCCCGTATCGAACTCAGAAACCCTGTCAGAAATATTCGAAGCATTCAACTGATAGATCCTATCATCAAGGCTGCCAACATATACAAAACCGTGAGCAATAGCAGGAGAACCAATCACATCTTGTCCGGTAAGAGACTTGTCAACCCGGTTAGATATATTTGATGCATCCAACTGATACAGCCCGTCAGTGCTTCCAAAATAGACATAACCACCACCAACAGCAACTCCGTTCACATTATCAGGGCCAATATAGAATTCAGCAACCTTGTCAGAAACGTTAGAAGCATCCAACTGATACAAACTGTCATCCCAGCCCCCAATGTATACATATCCGTTCGCAACAGCAGGAGCGGAAAATTCGCCCTCGCCACCAGAAAAAGCAGCAACCTTGTCAGAGACATTTGAAGCATTCAACTGGAAAACTTTATCCTCTATAGCTCTGCTGCCAGCATACACATAACCTTCAGCAACAGCAGGAGAACTACCAAAACCACCTGCCGACGAAAAACTCGCTAACCTGTCCGAGATATTTGAAGCATTCAACTGATACAAACTATCCCCCGCGCTACCAACATAAACATATCGGTTCGCAACAGCAGGAGAATTGTACACATTTCCACCGGTAGTGTAATTGGCAACAACATCCGATACATTTGAAGAATTCAACTGATATACCCTGTCATTCACCCCTCCCGGCATATACACATAGTCCCCTACCACAGCAGGACTATCAGCTATAAAAGCTGTAGTTTCCTGTTTTATAACGGATGTGTTGCTGATATTGGCTGGCGAAATGTCGCCTGTGAAACCGCTGTGGTTCAGATGTCGCTGGAACATCCTCCATTCAGTTATTGAGCTGGAATCGGAACTTAATGGAGCAGCCATACCAGGGAAAGATGCTAAAGCTACAAGTGTAGAGAGCGAGACAACCGCAAACATCAGCCCTGAAAGTGGCTTGAGGTTGGATTCGTTTGCCTCTGTATTTTCCATAGGAAATACCTTGCCCTTCTACTCTTAAATAAACTCTCTGCATTATCGGCAGGATACAGGAAGAGGGTTGAATAGCACCAAGATTTTTATCCTTAAAAAAACAAGCCGGAGTTATGGCAGAAGAAGTCGGAACAATAATATCGACCGAGGACACACCTACGTCAGAAGAGTTCGCATTCACACTGGAAAGACCGGTAAAAAAAGAACAGTTTGTAGAATTCGACACAGATGAAGGAAGAGCAATAGCACGGGTATCAAGTGTAAAGAAGACCAACGTTTTCTTCAACAACGCAGAATCAGTATCAGAATCGCGGAAGCAGGGAGTTAACCTCAAGAAACAATTCCCTACAGAGGACAGAGAGCACCTGATAGGTCGAGGAAGGACTCTAGGAGTGTACAGCGGGGACGGACTGGTCAAAAGGCCGTCATTTCCCCCTTCTCCAGGTACAGATGTGTACAAAGCCGACAGAAATCGACTTACCGACTTTCTAGGACTAGAAAAAGATAAGGGTATAAAAATAGGAGAAATACAGCATCAGAACCTAGAAGCCATATTAAACATGACCAAACTGTTTCAGAAGCACCTGGCAATACTTGCGCAGTCCGGCGCAGGAAAATCCTACCTGGCTTCGGTGATGCTTGAAGAACTTCTGGACAGAAACCCTGATGATGGACAGTTGGGGGTGGTAGTATTGGATCCTCATGGAGAATACGCAGGGTTTGCACAGGATCCTCAATACTCGGACAGAGTGGAGGTCTACAACGCAGACGACATACAGATTGGTATGTCCTCAATGACAGCTTCAAGACTGGCATACTACTTCAGCGATGTTACCTCACCACAGAAAAGGGAGATAGAAAAGATTCTAGGAAATCTGCAGGAAGAGATGAATAAAGGAAAAGGAGTATATGGGCTTCCTGAGGTTGAAAGAAAATTAGAAGAGGCAGAAATGCCAAAGAAAACCAAACAGATCTGGATAGACCGCCTCAAACGTATGAGATACATGGATCTGTTCAAGAGATACGACAACCCGTCAACAGACAGGATAGAGCCAGGAAAGATGATAGTTCTGGACCTGTCAGAAGTTATAGACTACAGGAAAAAACAGATAATCGCGGCCTACTTTGCGGACAAGCTATTTAAGGCCAGAAGAAGAGGAAAAATACCGCCATACTTCTTTCTTGTGGAAGAAGCACATACTTTTGCGCCCGAAAACGTATCATCGGATCGAGCAATAGCTAGGAGCGTTATAAAACGTATAGCAAGAGAAGGAAGAAAATTTCACGCCTCTCTAGGACTAATATCGCAGAGACCTGTAGGTCTATCGACCACAGCACTTTCACAGTGCAACACACACGTAATTTTAAGAGTAACAAACCCTAACGACCTAGAGAGGATAAAACAGTCCAGCGAGGGGATAACTAGCGATGTAATAAGATCCATTCCTGGTCTGCGGGTTGGAGAATGCATAGTAGTGGGTGAAGCTGTAGATTACCCTGCATTCGTGTCTGTTAGAGAGAGAAATTCGAAAGAATTTGACACAGGCCAGGCGATACAGGAGGCAGCGCTGGAGTACACTCAAGAGAAACTTCAAGAGGAGAAAGACGTAGAGTCGTTTATTTAAATCCCTCTTTCATCAGAGGTTTTCTATTATGCGGAGGTAGCCAAGTGGCCAAAGGCGCAGCGTTCAGGGCGCTGTCCTGCAGAGGTTCACAGGTTCAAATCCTGTCCTCCGCAATTGGCGTCCCAATTGGTAGGACAGGCAGGGTTCAAAGCGAACCCTGCACCAGGCACACGAAGTACCCGGCCCGTCATGTGAACTGCTACTGCAGTTCTTCCAGGCTCTGTGCTCCTCATCATCCCCTCTCTAGAGGAAAGGTTTTTAAAGCAGCCCAACGCATAGGAAGGATAAGAGGCCTTTAACATGCATAAGGAAGATAACAAGAAAGGGATTACGCCGGTAGTGACCATGATAATCCTTATTCTCATAGCTATTACTATAGCAGTAGGCGCATATACCTGGGTCACACAGTTCCAAGAGCAAACCCAAGGGAAAGTTGAGGAAAAGGCGGGAGCTCTAGATAGAAGGGTTTCAATCCAGAGTATAGACTGCAGCAACTACGATGATGGGACAGGCAGGATAGAGGTATGGTTCAAGAATGCAGGAAGCACGACGCTTACTCTCGATCCTGTAAATCTCCTTATATCCCGGCAGGGAACCGAGGGAGCGGATACAGAATTGTCCAGAACGCAGTTAAGCCTATACAACAGCACTTTAAGTGAAGGTATCAGGATAACTGGAGATAATGTCGACTTTAGGGAAGCAGGATCTTCAGCCAACTATATCATCAACACCAGTAATTTGGCAAGCCGTAATACGTACGATTTAGAGTTCGTATTCACAGATGAAGGTGAAATGACTCTAAGGGAGAGATGCGAAGTCATAGGATAGAGCTGCTTTCCGTTAATTTATCCTTACCCA
>CAZWHR010000051.1:0-6612 GCA_964633675.1 uncultured archaeon
ATCTATGTCCTTATTCGATGGTTCTAATCGGCGCACACGCTTTACTTCTGCCAGTGCATCACATAACGAGGTGAGATGTTGAATCTCCTCCAGCTCGGCGTTCACCTCACTGATGAGGTTCTTTCGTCTCTTGATAGAGTCGTCACCGGATTCCATATGGATAGAATCCATCCTTACCCTCCGTATTTCACACCACCCACACTCCCAGCAGACACGAGTCACTCCGATGGTGTCTCCCTCGTCAGCGTTCAATATAGCCCTTGTAACGCTTGACATGGGCGAAACCTCGGGGCCAGGTTCAATCGTGTTTGCAGTCGAACCGCACTCGGGACAATCCATAGTTCTACCCTCTCCCGAAATGTTGGCGTTGACCTGACCTACAATAGCTCCCGTCAAAAAGCCGTAGGGTGGTTTGCATACCGTTGGCATACTCACATCAGATACCAAATCAGTGGAGTCATACAAACTCTAGATAGGAGCGAAACGAAGTTCAAAGGCCACCACCTCTATATCCCTTTGTTGATCAGGTACAACGCTCCCATCAGTCAGTAACGGGCTCGAGCCAAGCTCGTTCCCTGATCTCGTACTCTTGTCCACACGATTCGCACTGAATCGTAGATATTGATCCCATCTCTAGCTTCCCACCACAGTCGGGACACAGCTGGAGGTCCGTCATTCCTCGTGGAATGAACTGAACGCCATACTGCCGTTCACAGTCGATGCATTCGACAGCTGGGTTGTCAGCATGATTGCGAGGGCTCTCTCGCCAGTCGTCCGGCAGGTCCTCTCTATCTTGGCTACTTACTGGTTCGAGCGGCCCCTCACATGAGGGGCATGTCCACAGAATTTGGTTCCAAGGAACTCGCCGTTCGGTCATTGTCCTTGTCCTATGCGTAGATGGTACCGTCTCAATCACGAACCACCGAGGTGTATCTGTGGCTCTTGTTACGGCTCATCCGGTTTTAACTAATCGACTGCTTGCGATTCTCTCTCATACCCGGACAACGCTTATGTGTCATCCGGGATATGCATAGCGTACACCACGCGCTCGGTTACAGACCGAGCTACATAGGGTGAATCGAACGTCGACCATGATCCAACCCACACACCCGACGCCCGCTGGCAGATTCGACAGCGGTGCCTCCATTCAGGAGTGCGTGAAATCGCTACGCCTCCTTCGCCAGCGCGGCGTCAAGAATACGGGTCCGCGCGAGGGTTGGTATGGGTTGACGGTCGAACTCGACGATCACCCACGCGCCCAATCCGGTCCCGATTCCAGTCGCGCCGCGTAAGGCACGTCCGCCACGGACGCGACGATCGAGGGCCGACGGGTGCTCCAGTTCTTACGGTTCCCTCTCGATTCGAGGGGTGCCGTCCATCCCGTACAGTAGGGCTGGAGGTCCCGAGCGCGGTTCTCTCGATTCGTCGCCTGTCTTGGCTACCACGTGCCTTCGAGGCCTCACGATCGGATTCGATCGAATCCAGTCCCATGGTGTAGTCCGGCCAAGCACACAGGGCCTTGGACCCTGAAGCCGAGGTTCGAATCCTCGTGGGACTATCAAACCCACGGCGATCGGCGCCGTGGTTACACGCCAGTTCCACGCGAGCTGGGGTGTATGTCCGCAGTCAGCAGGCATCGCGCCCGGCTGGCGTAGCCAGGTCGAGCATCTCCCCCGGTCGCGGGGAGGACGCGAGTTCAAATCTCGTGCCGGGCGTCGGACCACTCCCCGTACGAGGAGGGTCCTGCCGTCGACTGACGGCATTCGCGGTGTCTCGAGAGAGGCATCGCTGTCCGCAGCAAACCGCTCGGGGATCGTCATCGCAGACGGTGTCCCTGTCCGGACTACCCGAGATGAGCGATTCCCGAGTGACCAGGGGTGGGTGGCGGCCCACCGCTCAGCCACTCAGTGGCTGATATCCCGCGTTTACTGCGCGGGCCTGGCGCTCGAAGTACGCCCCTTTCCCCCACCCAACGGCTGGCTCCCGCGTCTGGGTCGGTGTCCCACCAGCACAGCTGGTCCTCCGGTCCAATTCGCGGGAGTCGGTTGTGGATCGGTAGCTCAAGTGGCAGAGCAGCCCCTTTGTAAGGAGCAGGTGAGGAATCAACTCCCTCCCGATCCTTTGCGGTCCGCTAAGAGTCGCGCTTGTCCGCGGCTCGTCGGTTGTCGAACTGCTCCTGTGGTGTAGTGGCCAAACACCCGGCCCTCTCGAGGCCGAGCCCCGAGTTCGACTCTCGGCGGGAGCATCATGCTCGCGCATGATTCAATCGCGGTCAGCATCACCGCTGACCTCAGCATCCGAGTACCGCGGAGCGCACCCGGGGACATCGTCGATGGAACTCGAAGCGTCATTGAGGCCGTCGACGGAGTGACACGCGTCGCGGCTGTCGATGTCACGTCGATGACACCGAACCTCAACGACCTGTTCGTCGAGGTCACGGTCGATGCGGCGATCGTCGTCGACGGTCCCGTTGACGACGAAGCTGATGCGGCTCGGTCGGTGCTGCTCGCCGGCTTCGGAATCGACGCAGTCAACCAAATCGCGATCGACCGATCGTCCCCTGCGCTCGACAATGACTGACGGGTGGATGGGCGTCCTAGTTTCGTCCAGTTCGTCAGTACTGCTCGCCATGGTCCAGTGGGAAGGACACCGGATACATCCGGAGACGCAGGTTCGAAACCTGCTGGTGAGTATTGGGTCAACACGACCCATTTGCTTGTGCCGACGTGGTCGAACGGATCGCTCGCTCGTGTGTGCCCCTGTAGCCAAATTGGAAAGGCAATTCCCTTCGAAGGAATTGATTGCAGGTTCGAGTCCTGTCAGGGGCGCGGGCTAGTGATCTAGTGGTCCAAGATTCCCCGTTTGGGACGGGGTTATCGGAGGTTCGACCCCTCCTTCGCCCACGTGGAGCGGTAGTGTAGCTTGGCAGCACTCCGGGCACCGTCGTCCCTCCGTGGATTTTCACCGGTATTAGTGTGACACGAAGGGTTCCTTCAATTGTAACCCGGTAGCGAGGTTCGAATCCTTCCCGCTCCGTTCGCCGGGATCGCCAAGTCAGGTATGGCGGCTCCCTGCTACGGAGTGAGCCCGCACGGGCTCCCTCGGTTCGAATCCGAGTCCCGGCGTGGGAGACGTGCGAAAAGAGGCGAGGTACGCACGGTTCCTGCGTTACAACAATAGAAGGACGAATTCCAGTTGGTCGCGGTTTCCGCCCTTCTGGATGTGAAGCAGAGGCCGAGATTACCCTAGCTTGGTCAAGGGACCTCCCTGGAACGGAGGTGACCACTGGTCACGGGTGTTCGAATCACCCTCTCGGCGTTCGGGTGTATGAGGTAGTCCAGTCTATCCGCCGACGCTCCAGATGTCGGTATGGCGGCTCGATTCCGTCTGCACCCACCTACGGTTCATCACCGGGCCGCCATACCCGAGTGGCCAAAGGGGCACGGATGAGGTCCGTGTGGCGAAGGTCTTCCCAGGTTCGAATCCTGGTGGCGGCACTTCGCTATCCGATCCGTTCGGGTCGGATAGCATCACTCTGTCACCGTACCCAAGCTCGGTCAAAAGGACGCGGCTCAGACCCGCGTGTGCGTAGGCCTTCCGAGGTTCGAATCCTCGCGGTGACATTTTGTTTCGTCTATCTGGCTGGATTCTCTCTCGTCGTGAAGATGTGACGGTAGAAATCGATGATCAATCATTGACGGTGTCGTCATTCATGCCGCGGTGACAGAGTCAGGTGACGTGGCCGCTTGCAGAGCGGTAGAACGCCAGTTCGAATCTGGCCCGCGGCTTCGTGGGCCCGTAGCTCAATTCGGCAGAGTACGTCCATGGCACGGACGAGGCTTCGGGTTCGAGTCCCGGCGGAGTCCACTTTGGGCCGGAAGCTAAACCCAGGTTAAGCGGCAGCCTTTTAAGCTGACGATTGCGGGTTCGAATCCCGCCCGGCCCTTCGGGAGAGCAGTCATTCTCCCATCCGGTACGGTGTGACATACGGGGTTCTATGAGTCGAGGTAGCCACCTTGGTATGGCACTCGGCTGTTACCCGAGACGGATGCAGGTTCGAGTCCTGCCCTCGACGTGAACTGCCGAATGCATCCATGGACTCCTATCATGGAGCCGTGGTCGGTAGTTCGTGATCGACCCCCTTGGCATTGAGGACCTGATTGTGCTCATCCCCTGTGATATTATTCCACGTCGTTGACCGTTCGAGCTCACGTGGGAGTGAGACCGGCCTGTAGAGTCGGTGGCTATCGGTTCGAATCCGATCGAACGGATTGCCGCGTTGTTCTAACCCGGCAGGATACCGCCCTGTCACGGCGGTAGTACGGGTTCAAATCCCGTGCGCGGCGCTCTTCCCGGCAAGTCCCACTGGGGTGAGCCGACGTGCGGCATCGTCCGTACGGCGGAATCAATTTGGGGCTGGAGACGCCTCCTCTCCATATTTCTATTAACACAGGAGTGAGGTGGGATAGCGGTCGATTCCGCCGGACTCATACCTCCGGAAATCGGAGGTTCAAATCTCCCCTCGCTATTGCTGTACTCCCCTGTGTACGACAGTGATAGACACCAGCCTTTCGAGCTGGGGACCGAGGATCGGTTTTCTCAAGCGATCGGACGTGAGTAGTCCAACGGTGAAGACGACAGCACGTCACGCTGGAAATCCCGGTTCGACTCCGGCCTCACGCATTGGGAGCGGGTGACTCCCTCCGAATCAAATAGAGGGATAACATGTCCGATCTGTGTCCCATCCACGGGACGCCGGTCGGAGTTGGTCTCACCCATGAAGTACGAAGTCCCGGGGTCTGCGTTGGCGACAGACGCCTGCCTCTGACGCGGGAGATCGCCGGTTCGATTCCGGCCGGGACGATGGGGACCTGTCTAATCCCCAGCACGGCTGACTCGTGGGATTCGACCATGCAACATCGAGTCGCGTTCAGCGTGACCGGGATAGTTTAAGCTGGTAAAATTCGCGGTTGTGATCCGCGAGATACGGGTTCGACCCCCGTTCCCGGCCCTCTGTATAGCTTGAGAACCATAAACTGCGGGTGCTGTTCGGGATTCTATGATTCTAATGGGATAATTTATTCCAAGTGTCCATGTGCCGTGGTGGCCGAACGGTAAGGCGCTCGCCTTGAGAGCGAGTTAGGTTCGCGAGAACCGATGCAGGTTCGACTCCTGCCCACGGCGTCGGGGGCGAGCGGTGGAAATCCTTCGCACCCATGATAGGGACCAATCCGGCACGGCCCCGGTCGTGTCGCCGTCACGCTCCACCGCGGTTTTCCCCCGTTCCCTTCGCGGGGTGAGTGGAAGAGTTCCTTCGTCAGGACTGAGCGGCACCCGACGCCGTCCCGGGTTCGAATCCCGGAGTCTCTTCCTCGATTTTCCCCGCTCCCTTTCCGTACCGGGGTGAACGGAAGCGATCCTTCGCTGTGACCGAAGATGGATCACGGACTACCGTGGTCCCCCTCGTTTCCGTTGTTTTCCCCGGATCGAGCGGGTGAGTGGACGGGTTCCTTCGCCTTGGAAGCGCCATGACTTGTCCACGATTTTCCCGCTCGGTGATACCGATGAAGTTCAACCAGCTTAAGGAACGACTCGAAGACGAACAGCTCACGACCAACTTCGAAGGTGGGGAAGCATACCGCCCTGAGACGCCGGCCCTCGGACGTTACACCGTCGTCGTGAACAACCTCATCGAGGACACCTTCTACCAGGAGGACATCGAGAGCCTCGTGCAGGTGGTGCGTCGGTTCGAGTCGGTCGCCGAGGCTGAGCCCGAATTTGCGCTCAAGCTCGCGGCGTACGCCCGGAGCGAGCTGTACCTTCGGGACATCGCGCAAGTGCTGCTCGTCCTTGCCGCGAATCACGACGAGACCAAGTCCTACGTGCGCGAGTACGCCCCGCGAATCATCCAGCGGGCCGACGAGCTGAACACGGTCGTCGCGATCCAGCTCGACCTGTTCGGCAAGCCGATCCCGAAGCCGCTGAAGAAAGGCGTCGCTGACTCCTTTCACCAGTTCGACCGGTACCAGTTCGCGAAGTACAACAACCTCCGACGTGAGGTGAAATTCCGCGATGTGATGAACCTCGTCCACCCCGCGCCACAGGACGAGGAAGAAGAGGAGGTCTTCGGGCGGCTGGTCTACGGCGACCTCGACGACTACCCCGAGATCGAGCCGCTTGATCCGCCCGAGACGTGGGAGGTAGTCATCTCCGAGCGCGGGAACACCGCCGACGCGTGGCATGAAGTCCTCCCGCGAATGGGCCTGTTCGCGAAGGTCCGCAACCTGCGGAACATGCTGGAGGCGGGCCTCGATGGCGAGGAAATCCTCGATGAGGACGACCTCGCGTACGCCCGCGAGTCGAAGCTCTACCCGTTCCGGTTCTACCAGGCCTACAAGGCGCTCCTGGACGCGGGTATCGAGAACCGACACGTGCAGGACTGGCTCACCGAGGCGGTCGATCGGACGGCGGAGAACCTGCAGGAACTCGACGACACGTTCGTGGCCGTCGACCTGTCGGGAAGCATGGATTCGCACCTGTCGCGTCGGGGGACGATGACCTACAAGGAGCTCGCGTCGTTCTTCGGCGCGGTCCTCGCCGCTCAAGGTGCGG
>CAZWHR010000052.1:0-3470 GCA_964633675.1 uncultured archaeon
AATGCTGATGGTTGCGATATACTACCTCTCCTGTGTCTTTGGAGTGTTTGGGATCGGATCACTACCGTTAATCGACCCGGTCTGTAGCTCTCTGTCTAATTCCTTCACCCAGATATCAAATGCGCTGACCTGAGAAGAGAATTATCAGGAAATCAGTTCTCGTAGACTCCTGTTTTAGGATGGAACTCGCTCCATGCAAACCAGTAGATCCCATGTGAAGCAATTCTTTCCAATTTACTTCCCTTGTTTTCCCCCTCAAGGGCTTCACCGTCAAAACTCCACTGGTTGCCGTTTGAATCCAGAAGCTTACCGTTTTCAACCTTAAATTCAAGAGTTCCTCCATTTATATCTCTTGAAAATATCTCTATGCCCCCTGTGTCCTGGTTTTCGACCATCAGAACCGGATGGCCTCCTACCGCATCATTTATAGCGTTCTCCTTCTCTATCTTCTCCTCCGGGAAGGCTTTAGACTCTCCGTCCAGGCTTACACCGTAGACCAGCGCCTTTGGATGCAGCCTGTCATCCGTGCTTCCCGTCCCGAATCCTACCCTGGAGCTGTCCTCGTATCCAGAATAAGGGTTCCTGTCATATGAGCTTGGATCGTATATACCGGTCTCTCGGGAAAGAACCTGAGTCCCTGGATGCGCATCCGTCCATTTGCCCCATTCCGTTATAGTGGAAGTAATTATGTCAAGGCTCTGCGGTACCAGAGGACCTACTATCGCCTCTCCGCCGATCTGACTCCAGTATGTTTCGGTGTTCCTGTCGTACATAACAAGGTTGGCGTTGTAGAGCTTTCCAGAGACTCCAAGTTCAAGCGTCCTATCTCCAAGCTCTCTGGAAAATACAAAACCCGATCTGCATAGAGGGCAGTAGGTCGCAGCTATAGGTTCTCCAGCTAGTTCATCGTTAACTATCTCATGAAGGGTAAGTATCTTGAAAGGATAGGCCTTTGTCTGGTTGTTTATCTCAACTGCAAGAACCAAGTCATCGTCCTTGAGCCAGGAGGAAGCTTCCTCTGCAGAGATGAACTGAGGGTCGTCTATCGAAGGTATGCAGTCCATACCTGGGCATCCCTGCACCAGCTTGTCTGGATTTACCCTGTATCTCTCTCCACTTTCTGTAACGTTGAAATCTCCTTCAGAGGCTTTCTCGGTTGAGGTATCTGTAGGCCTCTCTGGTGAGATCTGTCCCTGGCCTGAGAAGTTCTGCAGAGCTATGATTCCGGTAATAACGACCACAACTACGAGACCGATTATGAATGCCTTTTTCTCCATGATAATCACTTTTTACCGCCGGTCTTATTTAATAGGTACGCTACAACCTGAGAAAGTAGGTGGAGCCAGATAAATTCAACGTATAGTCTGCCAAAATCGAATAGAAATCCTGCAATTTTTCTCCCAAGTATATCTCTATAGAATACCTCCACAGGGAACATGAAGCCCGAGATAGAATCAAGTGGAAGCGCCAGGAAACCTATTAAAGGATTGCCTGAGCTGAAGACTAACACTAGGACAAGGAAGAACACCGCTATGGATATTGATAGCCAGGAGTTACTTATCCTGTCTATAATAAAGCTGTAAGGTTTGAAGCCGTCCTTTAGAAGATAGTAGAGCGGATAGACTACAAGAAGAGCTACAAAAAGGTTTGCTATACCGATTATAGATCCTGACTTGAAGGTTGCAAGAATTAAACCTAGAGCTATCAGTAGCGAGATCCAGGTGTAGAGCGCAGCTATCAGAGAGACCAGAACCTTGACCGCTTTTTCGGTATCTATCCCCATAGATAAGAAGAATGGATGTCCGCGTTAAATAGTGTTAGGCTTTCTGGAGCTGAATTTAAAGCTTCAGCAAACTATAGCCTCTGAAAAAAACTTATTAAAACGGAGCGCCTATTCAAGACTTATGTCCTCGACCCATATAGAGTTTAAGAATTCAAGGGGTCAGAAGATCGCAGGCATAATAACGCATCCTGAAGATGTTGAGCACGATGATGACAGCGTGCAGAGGCCTGGAGTTATCCTGTGTCATTCTTTCACAGGCTACAAGGAGATACCACATCTGAAGGCGCTTGCAGACAAGGCTGCATCCAGAGGAATCGTTGCTCTAAGGTTCGATTTTACGGACTGTGTTGGAGAGTCAGAGGGCAGCTGTGAGGACATGAAGCTCTCCAGCCAGATAGAGGATCTCAAGGATGCTATAAGATACTTTGAATCCCGTGGAGAGGTCGATCCCGACAGTATAGGCCTGGCAGGGCATTCGCTAGGCGGTATGACCAGCATCTTCGTGGCTTCCGAGCTGAAATCTGCAGAGGCTGTAGTTCCCATAGCGGCGCCTGCAAGCTCGGACGAGGAGAAGCTCTTCCAGGGCAACGAGATAGAGAGGTGGAGGCAGGCAGGACACATCCATTTCCCTACCCAGAAGCGTGGGGAGATCAAGATAGGCTGGCAGTTCTACAAGGATCTGCAGCAGTACGATGCAAGAGAGGTTGTCTCAGAGATATCTGCGCCTGTGAGGTTTGTCCATGGAACAGAGGACGAGATAGTCCCTCTTAACAATTCGAAGGAGATGTATGAGAGAGCGGTGGAGCCGAAGAGCCTCAAGGATATCAAGGGCGCTGACCATCTTTTCAGGAAGAAGGAGAACCAGGAGGAGATGGTTGAGGAAACCCTTAGCTGGATTGAGGAATATGTGTGATTCTCTGAGGATTGTACTCCTCTCTACAAAGACAACTTTTTAAAACTAGCCTCTAGGTCTAGAATAGATATGGAAGCAATCGAAAATCTATATGAGCAGGCAAAAGAAAGTTTAAATACAGATAATGAGATTTTAGATTCAGCAATAAAGAACTTTATGAGTGGTATAGATGTTATCGGAACTTCTAATTCTATAATGATGGACGCTCTCTATAATCCCAGATGGCCTTACCCTTTAAAAAGCAAATATTATTCTTCCATCGGTGAGAAATTTGGGTCTGATTATTGGAGGAGATATAATGGTTTTCCATCGGGTGCTTCAGCTCTAGCAGGTTTAATGGGGTACGCCGGAGGGGTATACTGCGCCTATCTTACGTGGCCGTTCTCTCTAGCCTTAGGAGCTCTAGATTTAGTTAATTATCATGTTAAAGACAGAGATATAGGTGGTGAGGTGAAAGATGCCTATGTAAATCAAAGATTTGAGGGATTAAGAGAAGAATTTAAGGAGAAATATGGAGAAGAAGAGCTAGATCTTCTAGAGGCCAAGAAAACTGAGGAGTGGAACCACAAAAATCTAGAGGTCGATAACTTGGCAGAAGCATTTGAGAGATATCAGCACTTCATGATAGAGGAGCTTGAAAACCACCTTCAAAAGGAGGATTAAGAAGAGGAAGAACCACTAACCCTCTATAATCAATAAGGATTCAAGGATTTTTTGGAATTTAATAGAAATCTACTCCTTTATAAAAAGGTTACATTCTCAATAACCTATAGA
>CAZWHR010000052.1:3480-6440 GCA_964633675.1 uncultured archaeon
TGATTTATCAAAGTTACCTTACCAATAACCTACAGAAATGTCAGATAGTCGGACGTGTCCGGAATGTGGTTCGGAGAGGATAGAGCAGGATATGAGAAGTGTCCTTTCCTATATAGGCGGTGAAAGGAAGTACAGATGCAGGGAATGCGGGTACAAGGGCATCATAGCGCTTGAGGCAGGTGAAGGAGAGCTAGAGGAGTTCCAGAATGCGCTTGAACAGGAAGACCTTGATCCGGACTCAGAAGAACCTGTTAAGTCCTATTCCGGATGGAAGAAGATTGGGATAGGTTTTGTAATCTTTCTGCTGGGTCTGGGATCGATACCCCGGGCTTTTGAGTCAATAGAAGGAGTTATAGGGTCTTTCCTGATCTTCATAGGTATGGGTGTTATGTATAGGGGATGGATAGGCGATAATCGTCCATCTAAATTTTAGATCGGGGGGGTTCAGCATCCTTAGAGGGACAAAAACCCAAACATTTAAATATCATAGTATGTTATTACTTTAAGGTATGAAATGAGTGGAGATAATCCTAAAGGAGTATACAGAGAAGACCCCAACTTTCGTACTGAGGAGAATCTAAAGAATGGTTACAAGGCGGTAGGCGGTATGGCTCTCCTGTACTCCGGGGCGAAAGTAGTGGAATGGGGTATGAACATAACGAGGAGCTAAGAGAGAAAGAGGAAGATCTGGAGGAACTTGATGTTATAGTTGAGGAGACACTGGAAGAGAATGGCTCGAAATCTTTTCCTGAAGACTCTTCTTTTGATATAAATGATGTAAGAAGAATTAAAGGAGAAATAAGAGATTATGAGTCAGAATGGCGGGAATACAATGATATAGGCGGATATGCATTAGGTGTGGCTAGTAAGCCACAGATGGGGAAACAATATATAGAGGATCAGACCTGGGCTATCGAAGAAAGGATAGATCAGAAGATAGAAAATATAAATGATGATCTGGCCACGTGGGATTCTGAAATTTTAGGTCCGGGAATCATGTTTATCGGAGCCGGTATAATTTACTCCGCAGCCAGTTACTTCATGTCAGAATGATATGGTCCTCTTAAATTCAATGAGACTGTCATAGTTCCTGTCTAAGGAAGCCCTCAGGAGTGTGTATACTGTTCTGGAGACCGGAAAATCTCTCGAAATGTTCCTTGTTCTGTGTGATCAGGAAGTCAGAATCGACAGATAGCGCAGTAGCAGCTATAGCCACATCTTGGAACTCTATAGGTTCACCCTTCTCATAAAGATCTGCTATCATCTCACCTGTTTTCTCGGCAATATTCCCCTCAAAATCGATCCAGTTGAACTGCCCCAGTATATGTTTTGCCTCCAGAACCGATTTTTTCGAGTTCTCGGTGTGATATGCGCCTGCAAGTATCTCAGATACTGTCACAGTGCTGATGAAGAATTCAGAACCTTCCTCGGTGAGCCTCTTCAGAAGATCCAGTGTCTTCTGTTCTCCTCTATCTACATCAACAAGTATCGAGGTGTCAAAGAAAAGCTTCATCTCTATACTACTCCCAGTTCTTCAAGTCGGTCCTTTGAGCTCTCCCGGGTTTCTTTTAACAGGTCCTCAAAGTCATCAGGAAGAAAGCTCTCTACATTATCCCATACTTCGGAATCCTTCTTTGAGACCAGCGCCAGGTCTCCAAGAGTATTTACTGTAACAACATCTCCCTCATGTATACCCAACTTCTCTCTGACCTCTTTAGTAAGGGTTATCTGGCTTCCTCTGGTTACAACTACTTCTGTCATGGATGAGTATTTGGAATGCTCCTATTTAAAATTTACTAAAAAAATTAGTAAATCTTGGTATGGGGGTCAGGAAATCCCTACCTTTTTATCTCTCATCCTTCTAACGAGCAGAGTAGATTTATGAAAAATTATGTTATCTATCCGCAGGGAATGGAGAAGCTGGAGGAGACAGGGTTGTCGGACAGGCTTGACGATTCTGATCTGACAGCCACTCAGATGTTGGATGCCATGTGGAGGGAGTTCGGTGAGCTGAAAGATGAGGGTTTCTATAACCAGGTCCTGAGAGAGGGAAAAGAGGAATACATGGGCAAGATGGAGAATATCCGCAGAGGTTCTTCTCCGGTTTACTGGACAGTTGAGAAGCACGATGAAGAGGTAAAAAAGGAGGTTTCAGAAGAAGATGCTCTGTTATTTACCGGGATACCTGTGTTTGAGATGCTGGATGAGGAGGAAGTACAGCAGTATTCTGAGGAGTTTGGTTCCTTCACACAGTTTGCTTCTACTGCAGGGGCCTACATCCTAAACAATTCAGGGTATGGTGGAGGAGAACTAGACAGGAAGTATGAATGGGAGACAGATACTGGAGAGAGGAAGTTTGGGAACATCATAACCCAGAATGTCCACGGAGACATGGAAATCTTCCAGTGGGACGAAACTCCCTATCCTGTCAAAGGCCCATTTGGAAACAATATTAATATTAGGCCTTTAGAAAGAGAGGGAATATATCCCGGCCATTCTGTCGAGCGTAGGATGTTATCTATAGTTCTTAAGTATATAGACCAGTTAGATAGGGAGCCTGACATCCTTTCTGGAGGTGCAGAGGACTTCCTGGAGGAGATAAAAGAAAAATCCAGGGAAAGAAAAACCTTCAAATCCTCGACCTCTTATATGGATCCGGAGACAGAGTTTGTGAGCCATGCATATGATATCCCTCCTGTAGGAGAAGAACTTTCCCCACACGATATCCCCACAGGCAGTCCTGGAAATGGAGCTTATGAGGCCTATCTGGATGATGAAAAACTTGTATTGTTCTATTCTAATGAGGATAAAAAAGAGAAGAAGCTGGTCTTCCGACCTCAGGACGCAGATGAGCTTTTTGAAGGGGTTTTCAGGTACTCTTCTAGAGGCGGTGGAAGGACACAGGTAGAAACCCTTACAGAAGCGCTGGAATACTACCTCTCGGATGATTTTGAAGAAGA
>CAZWHR010000053.1:0-6405 GCA_964633675.1 uncultured archaeon
GAGTTCACGGTCCATCCCGCATCGCTCCATCACGTGCGTGAGAAGCCGGACTGGATCGTGGCGAGTATTGCATCGGGGAGCTCGTTTAAGACTTCCGCTAGCTGCAAAGCTGATGCCTCCAAGTCCGATTAGGTTTAGACAACATTATCGCAAGATTGTCACCACTAAATGGCTAAATCCTATTTATGAGTCACGGATAGTCGGCCAGGACTTGAACATCAGCTTTATCTATGTTATATAGAACCGAATTTAATTGAGAGCGAGCACTTCATGGATCTCATTCAGATCGCTTTCGCCTTCGTGGCCGGATTCATCCTCGGGATCGGCGCCGTTATCGGATGGCGTTATCTCAAAGGGAAGGCATCTTCACAACTCACCGAAGAACTCCGCCAACCGGTCGGTGAAATGGAGGAGCAACTCGACGAAGTGAAGAAACTCATTTCAGACCTTGAAAAAGGTCGTGAGCGCCAGCTTGGCGAGGTGTCGAGCCAGCTGCGAACAACAAGTCAAGAGATCCAAAGCCTCCATAAGACCGCAAACTCCCTATCAGAAGTGCTTGCCAACCCCAAGAAACGTGGCGAATGGGGCGAACGCCAGGCGGAAGATGTACTTCGCATCTCCGGCTTTCAAGAAGGCATCAACTACTTCAAGCAGGAAACGCAAGACTCTGGCTCACGACCGGACTTCACATTCCCACTCCCCAATGGGCTCAAGCTTCACATGGACGTCAAGTTCCCTCATGAGAACTATCGTGATTACGTGAACGCCGAGTCTGAGCAAGGGGCCGAACAGCACCGGAAGACATTTCTCCAAAACGTCCGCAACAAGGTGAAGGAGCTCACCGACCGCGAATACGTCAATCCTGAAGGCGGAACGGTAGACTGCGTGCTGCTATTCGTCCCGAATGAACAGATTTATTCGTTTATTGAGGAACAAGATCCCTCAGTACTGGAAGAGGCGCTCCGCAAGAAGGTCATCGTGTGCTCTCCGGTAACACTATTTGCGGTATTGGCAGTCATACGGCAAGCTGCAGACAATTTCGCTCTCGAACAAACTTCTGATGAGATTCTCAAGCAATTGGGTGAATTCAAGAAACAGTGGCGCAAATTCACCGACAAGATTGACAAGCTAGGGAAATCATTGCAGACCGTTCAGAATCACTACGACGAGCTGTCTGAAACCCGCAGCAATCAGCTTGAAAAGCCACTTGGCAAAATCGAGGAGCTCAGGACTCAGCACGGCATTGAGCTTGATTCCGATGAATCGGATGAGGACAACTACTAAGACTCACGCCTTGTCCCTCATCCCGAATACTCATATACTAAAAGTGCACCTGCACAAGCTAGGGCAAGATATTTTTAGACACTGACGGGATGTCCCAATTGGTCATGATGCCGATTGGCGTCTCCCTACTGTTTCCCGAGTGGGTAATCAGGATCGCTTCCAGGCGTTTCCCCTTCGTGGCATACTCATGGAAAAGCTCAACTGCTTTTGCCTGAGTCGTATCCCTGGCCACGAATGCAAACACGTCGTAGTCTTCCTGATAGTCCAGAACTTCCCGGATTGGTGTCTCTTCAGTACTGAAGATGGCATCGTTGGCCGACCGACCCAGCCAGCGAGTGATCGTGTTCGACGTCAACAGCGCATCAATCCGGCCATCATCGCTGATCGGTAGTTGGGAGAAGGAATTCTCAGCCATCACGCGAACAGCTTCCTGTAGAGACGCATCCGACGATTCCGTAACCACATCTCGCTGGAACATAGGGGTTACACGTGGAGGGTCATCCAGAGTATCAGCAATTATTTCGATATCATCGACGACCGAATCATGCGGTTCAGCAATTATGATATTGTTTTTTGAGTCATGAACAATAGCATTACGTAGCTGAGCATATTGTCTGAGCCTGTTATCAAATGGACGCACATGTGCATAGTGTTTCTGGGCAGCCTCTAAGGTCTTACTGAACGCCTTATCAGGCGTATGATTCGTAAGCTTCTTCAACTGGCTGTCTATCCTGTTGTAAGCGTCAACAAAGCGAGCAGAGTTTTGAGTCATCGTGATGAGATCCTCGTTAGTCAGTCCAGTTTTGGTGCAACATGTCTGCTGAGACACGGACGAATCGCTTCCTCAAGCCGAATCATTGCTTCAATCATGGCCTCATGAATCTGAGGCCAGTCCTCCTCGGCATCGCGATAGCCACCAGACATTGTCTTCTTGATGCGGCACGCTCGTTTCCCCTCCAGTTTCTCCCACTCCAGTGATTCACCAAATCGCTCTTCAATCTCATCCTTGAGAGAGTGTAGCAGATCAAAAACCTGTCGGTTCTCCTCATTAGCTTCCTTGCCACGGTCGATGTAAACTTCCGCCTTAGATTCGTGCTTATTTACAGTATAATTGAACCATATTCCTCTTATTCCTGAGCTTGTCCCAATCCAGTTGTGTCTTGTTGCCGATATGTTCGATAGAAGCTGTGTTTGCTTTTGAGATCGTTCTAATAGTTGTGCCCAGAACCGATAACAGAGCTGGTCACGCTCTGCCCATTCCCGCTTGGTCTCGCCCACCTCCTGGCTCTCTTCACTGGGCCCCACAATAAGCGTTAACAGAGGCGCTGGCGCAGAGTCATCAATTCGAACGGCCTCCAGTTTCAAGAGATAGAAGCCGGACGAATAAGCCTCATTGAGCCATGAGACAGCTTTCACATGTTCTGGTCGGGGGTCGGCCGCGATCCATATGGCCACCTTGGCGTCAAATGCCACCATGTACGTAATAAGTTTCCCAAGGTGATCGTGATCACTCTTCTCCAGCTGGTTTTCGATGACAACGGGCCTTCCAGTATCATCTTCACCTAACAAGTCAGCATTGAAGGCCCCGGCTGGTTGCTCACGCTCCACGTTATTGAGCGGCAAATCAATGGCTTCCGCCAATACGTCAATGTTTTCCTTTAACCAAGTAGTAAAGTCTCGAGCCTCATTCTTCCAGACTTCCCGAAGTTCGATGCGTTCGAGCTTGCTAACCATTATGAAATTCCTCATCAGAAAACATGATAAAGTTTAACTTTAAATAGAGGAATCAATTATGGATTCACTCGCTATGCCACGGGGCGCCATCCGTGCACGTTGGGATCGAATTGCTCTTGCATACTGCTGTTGGCAATCGTCAAGATTTCATTGCTAACGGCAATCGCCATGTCTTTCTTGGGCGGGTCAAAACCAGAGGGAATCCTCGGCGGCACCAGGCAACTCGGACATCCGCGTCGGCACTCGCAGCGCTCCGTGATCTCTTGGCCCTCTCGAATGATGGAATCCCAGACCTCGAGAACCTTTTCTGCGACACCGATTCCCCCAGGCACCGTTTCGTACAGATAAACGCTAGGATACGGCCGACCGCTCGTAAAAGTGCCGAGATCATGCCGATCACAGGGAACGACGAAAGGGACTCCAATGCGGAGAAGCTGTTCGAGGCCAAACAGATCTTTCGGATCATGAGACTCCTGGAGTGCTGAGAAATCCTCTAATCCCAGCCAGAACCCTCTTACTCTGAAGGATCGTGCATTATCGCTGTTCACTTCCTCGACAACCTCGTCTGTCCGTGTATCAACTAGGCGATACCCAGCGAAATTCTCAATCACCGTCAGTTGCCCATAGCCCGCCTCTAAGTTCTCCGCGTAGCGCCCCCCTTCAAACATCTCGTCAACGTTGACAACCGTGTAGAAGATTCCTTCGGTCTGGTAGTGAGGCTCGACCGGCTCGAGTTCCACTTCCTCGGCCCCATGGGACACAACACGATACGATCGCCCGAAGTGATTGTATACCGCGCCGACGTAAGCCTCTCGGAATAGATGCACATCGGAAATCGTGCCGATCTCTTGGCCATTGGAGGTCAGCGTGTAAATCCGATTCGACCCACCACGGATGCTCAACTTCTGATAGCCCGGTCCCCGGCCGCGAATTGGTCTCGTATTGGCCGTCTGTTCCAGAGCATAATCGCGAAACTTATCGCCGAGTTCGTTGCCAGCTTCCCCATCGAGTTCCCCGCCGATCTCGTGAACCAGATAGGGGACATGACGGGCGATCAGTTCTTGGTTATCCACGCCAATGAGGATCTGATCCAGTGGCTTGCCGAGAAACGCATCGACATTCTCAGCGTAGAACCGATCAAAGGGATTGTTGAGCGCGTAGAAGAGGACATAGGCCGTCTGCCGCCAGCTCCGACCGACACGGCCAATGCGTTGCCACGCCGAGAACGCGTTATCCGGAAAGCCAGCGAGGATGCAGGCATCGAGACGCCCAATATCAATGCCGATCTCCAAGGCATTTGTGCTAAAGACGATCTGATAGTCGCCATTCCGCAACCCTTGTTCGATATCGCTGCGCAGATCGGTCTCATAGCCGCTGCGATACGGAGCGATCGACTCGGGATCAAGCCCATTCTTAACAGCATCTCTCTTGGCCTCATGCGCAGCCTGCTCCGCAAATTTCCGGGATGGGCAGAAGACCAGCGTGCTCAGTCCTTGGGCCATGCAGGCCAAGGCAGCTCGTACGATCCGGAGCCGATAGATCTGATGGAAGCGGAAGTCGGGAATATCCGGGTTGATAAACGTGAAGTGCCGCTCTGGTCGCATAGCACTCTCGGCCCGGACGAGTTCGCAGTCCCGCCCAGTGAGTCGCTTGGCGTGTTGTTGCGCGTTGCCGCAGGTGGCGGTGGCCAACACCAGTTGAGGCCGAACGCCGAGCTGCTTCAACTTGGCCAGGAATCTCCGGAAAAGTAGGGCCACATTTGTCCCAAAGTATCCCCTATATTCATGGATTTCGTCGATGATGATGAATCGGAGCTTCCGGAGATAGTCTTCCCACTGATCGCTCCAACCGAGGAAGCTGTAGTGCACCATCTCCGGGTTCGTAAGCAGCAACGAGGGTGGGAATCTTTTCATTAGATCCCGATGCTCCTTGTCCGTGTCGCCGTCGAAGATCCATGACGTGATGGCATTGCCTCCAGAATCCGCCATCGCCGACGCCATGGCCTCGAATTGCCGGCGTTGATCCTTGGAAAGCGCCTTCATGGGATGGATCATCATCGCATGCGAGTGCGGCTTGTCCATCAACCGCAGGATGAGCGGGATGTTGAAGCACAACGTCTTGCCACTAGCGGTTGGCGCCTCCAAGACCACGTCCTTGCCGGTCCGGATACGCTCGATGGCGTCGGCCTGATGAGCATACAGCCGCTCAATCCCCTCGTCAGCAAGCGCATCGCGCAGCGGCTTCGGGAAGTGCTCTAGATACTCAGCATTGGCGTATTCTGGCGGTGCATGAGGCAGCGTTCGGATCTCTACTTGATCCCGCTGCTCGCTGTCTCGGTTATCACGCAAAGCATCGAATTCCCGTAACTGTGCAAGAAGATCATTCATGCCTTCTGCCATCAGATCCGACTCCTTGGTTGTCACCTTTACTCGTCCAGGCTCTTGAACACCGCATCAACTGCGTCCCCATAGAACTCGATCTTCAGCTTGGTCCACAGGTCATCCGGCAAGTCCATGAGCGCGCGGCGGGCTGACACCGGCATCAATAGGGTGGTCGCCTGCTTGTCCACGGCTAACTCCGCGATCGCCACCGGGTTGTGGAGCGACTCAATCGAGCCGCCCAAGTTGAGCGGACCGACCACGATCGTTCCGCCTCGGGTGTGGCGTTCGAGCAAGCCTCCCAACAAGGCAACCAGCACAGGCAGCCCGAGCCCCGTGCCGGACTTGTCCGCATCCAGCGCTCGGAGCTGGACCGAGAACTCGTGCTGCCGCGGTTCGCGGTCGCCGATCAGGTCCCTTGCTTGCGTATAGAGGTTCTGTTCGCCCACCTTGACGCTTTCGCGAAACGGGGGCGGCGTCGGCTGATTAAGGATCTTGACACCGCTGCCTGGGCCCACGGTCGCCTCGATCCGACAGAGGCCTGGCCCCGCTTCCACGTCCGTGCTGATGCCCCAGACCTGCCCGGGCGGCAGCGGGTCCTCGCTGATCGCTTCGTCGCTGTGGAGCTCCGGCGTGGCCACGAACTGCTCCACGCCGTCGACACCGAGCGTGAAGCTGAAGTGCGTGTTGCGGAACTCGCTCTTGAGGCAGCGCTTCTGCTGTTCCTTGATCCGACGACGCGACTCAAGCGCCAAGCGGACGATCCACTCCAGATCCTCGTCCGGAACGGGCATGTCGGAGTTCGGGTAGAGCAACTTGGTCAAGCCGCTCACCGTCTTCTGGACGGCCTCAGTGTCGCGGCCGCTCAGCGCTCCGCCCCAGAAGACGCGATTCTGCAACACCGGCACGCGACTCCCCTCGCGCATCTGGCTCCACCACTCGCTGAGGTAATCGGTGACAAGCCCGAAATGCTCCGTCAAATGCTCGCTCGGATTCAGCTTTGGGAAAT
>CAZWHR010000054.1:0-6312 GCA_964633675.1 uncultured archaeon
GAACAACACGCGTGACCACACTCCCGACGATCCGACCGATGATGTATCCGACGACAAGGATGACGAGTGCTGAGACGAGCGTCGGTAGGTACGCGATTACGTCGGCGATCGTCTGCTCGATGGCCCCCCCGAACTGGAGGACCGGTACGTTCTGAATCATGGCTGCGAGCGAAAATGCATCGGATCTGGTCTTGTTATGTGCTAAAAAAAACGCGAATAGGCTAGTGTTATAGCAACTACTGTACTCAGCTTTGCACGCTAGCGTCGGAGAAGTCCGTAATCGGCATCATCCGTCCTTGCTACCGGCTACATCACGCTGCTACTTGAACGTGCAAAGCTGAGTACTGTAGAGAATTGTGTTCTCCTCAAACTAACAGTCGGTGAATCGTCAGGTTGGGTTGCTGTCAGAATGTATCGTGCAAGATGAAGCCTCTATATTCAGCACTCGTCTCCTGACAGACGATGGGTAGATCAAGTTGGCCGTGCAAGATACAGGGCGCATATACATCACTTGGGTTTGTCAATAGCTCCACTGAGAGAGAGTACTTACTGCACTCCTCATTACAGGTATCGTATCAAGCGAGGGATAGGGAATTGACGAGCGTCGCCCGTGTCGTGGTTAGAGCAGTGCTTGTTCGACCCGTTCCCCGAGTTCTTCAAGGCGCTCAACAGGTTCGTTACTGAAGACTATCCGGACGTACTGGTCGCTGTTTTGGTCCCCCCAGTGGCGCATCGGCGTCGCGGCGACTTTACTTTCTTTGAGCAAACGATCAGACGCAGAGGCCGAGTCGTATCCTAACTCTTCCACGTTCATCAGTTGCATCCATCCCCCTTTCGAGGGAATGGTGGTGACGCCGATCTCACGGAGTTGCTCGGTCACGGTATCGCGGCGACGTTGCAACTCGGGCACGTATGCGTCTGGTTCGAAATCCGATTCTAACGCTGCCAGCGCACCTGCCTGGCCGATTCCACCTGGTGTCGTCGTATTGTAGATGTGGGTGCGTGCAGCGTCGTCCATAAACTCCTCGGGCCCGATAATCCACCCGACACGCCAGCCGATCATCCCGTAGGATTTCGTGACCGAACCGGCGATAACCGTCCGGTCTGCCAACTCGGGGAACGACGCGGGGTGAATCAACGGTTCGTCGTCGAAAATGATACTTTCCCAGATAGCGTTATACAGCAACCAGACATCGTGTTCCCGACAGCACTCGGCGACGGCCTCCCACTCCTCTCGCGTGAGGAGCGCACCCGACGGCATCGACGGGTTGATCAATAGCAACACTTCCGTCTCGTCGGTAATCGTCTCCCGCAGCGCATCGAGATCAAGTCGCCAGCCGTCGTCGTGAGCGATGTACGGGACGAACGATGGCTCACCACCTGCCAGGCGTGTGCGGTTGATCATTCCCGCGTAAATCGGATCGGTCAGGACAACCTCGTCACCGTGATCAATAAGCGCGAGCAAGGCGTCGAGAATGCTTTCGCCCGTACTACACGTGATGACGACGTTCTCGGGGCCATACGATTGCCCCGAGCGGTCGTTGGTTTGGTCGGCGACGGCCGCGCGCAAGTCGGTTTTCCCGATGAATGGCAGGTAACTGTTGGCGTCGAATGTGCCGACGGCCTCCCGCGTGGCCGCTTTGACCTCCTCGGGCAACAGTTCCCCCATCAGATTCACGTCGAGGTTTTCGAGTCGGAGTACCTCCGGGTCGTCACCCGCAGCTCGCGCAACATCGTCGATATCGAAGCCTGGTACGTCCTCTAATCGGTCGGATGGCATACAGTCGATGCCGACGAGAAGCAAATGAATAAATCCCTTGCCAATTGGTAACATATAATAGCATATCAGCATCTCTGAAAGTACGTGGTCTGATAGACGTGCTGCGTCTACCCTCTATATTCAGCACTCGTCTCCTGACAGACGGGTGGGTAGATCGAGTTGACCGTGCAAGATACAGGGCGCGAGTCACGCGAGTCTCGGAGTCGTTGAGCATCCTGGGACACGACTCTCTCGCTCAAGGTTCCCCAGCATCCCACCGCAGCCGCACAATACCGCCAAACAGCGGTGCGGTCACCGGCGAGTACGTCACCCTTCGAGCGCCGTTAACCACGGGCCTGCATAACGGCCAGGTACTGAAGAGAGCGTGTCGGGGACCTCACTCCCGAACGAGATCGAATGATCGGTTATCCCTGCCATCGTAATTGTGGATGACTTCGACAGCCTCCGGAGCCCCGCGGTTGACCGAAAGGACGCACCGGTAGTCGTAACTTGCGTTGCCACACTCAACCGTTACCGTCCCCTCGTACGGTGATTTCCCGCCAATATCAAGATGAATGACGCCGTCGGTGACGTGATATCGTACTGTTGTCAGCGTTGGACGGTTGCAGCCCGACGGATCCATCGTGCCAGTGACCGTCACCGTCTCGTCCGCAAAAGTCGCGCTCGCTGTGTCGTCAGTCGGCGTGTGGCCGTCAACGACCCTGAAGGTCGCCGTGATGCCGTCGGCCGTCCTGCGTATCGCGGTTTGGGTGTCCCCTTTCTCGGTCGTTGGGCTGGCTGTAGTGGCGGAGGTCAAGCCATCCGAAGAGTTTCCGCGCCCATCGACGCTGATGCTTTGGGACATCCAGTTGACAAGACACCGCATCGAAGAGCGCAAGGTTGTCAGCCCAACGCATCAGTTTCTGGTCAGTCCACATCTCGTGCGGATTCTCTCACGACCGGGCTATGAGTACCCCGATTGATTTTGCGTAAGCGGCCGTAGAACTTCTTAAATTTCTCGGAATCATCCAACCGGTATCCACGAGGGGCTTCTTCGGGATGGAATTTCGTTCGATTCGGCGTGTCAGGTGTTACTATTGGCTCTGGCTTGTTTTCATCAAATTTCATACTAGTCACCTCTGAAGGGGGGAATTGACGACGAAGAGGTAGCGACTGCTCACGACCGAGACAGTCTAAGAGTAGTCGTAGCAGGGAGAGATTCCGGCAGTCAACCGGGTATCTCCCCACCCCTAACCTGGGTGAACCAGTATAAGCATATCGGTCAGCGAAGTCGCCACGGTTTGCCGTCCGTCTCCCCGCTTCTAACGCTACTACGGCAATATAGAGATATCGGTCTCTATAGAAATTCCTCAGAAACCGATACGAACAGCGTACTGAATTACAGAGCGCATATACAGCAGAGCGATAGCGACAGACGCACTCGCAACCGCACGTTTCCTAATGTTACCCACCTATCGACAGGAACACTGCTGACGACGATAAGTTCTCTACGACTGCTCTGAACGGACTCACACTGATCTGAACGGGATTGCGGGAGACATATCACCAGGGCCACTAAGAGACGCGAAAGATTCGAATCCAAAGAGGTTATTCGGCGACGAGATGGGTATCGAGGGGAACCTGGTTCTGGATGATATCCATAAGAGGCGAGGTCGCCTCGACACGCTCCTGAAGCTCCTTGAGTTCGTCGTCGCTGACGTTCGCGTCGATGTACACCGTGCAGGAGATCGACTCGTAGCCGGGGCGAACACTCTCGGAGATGCCGAGGAATCCGCGAAGGTCGACATCACCCTCCATCTCGAAGCGCAGACTGTCGAGTTCGATTCCCATCGCCGCAGCGTTTGCCGCATAGCCGACGCTCAGACACGAGCCGAGTGCCCCGAGGACGACTTCGACAGCGTTCGGGGCCGTGCGCTCGCCCAATATCTGCTCGGGTTCGTCGCCTTCGAGCGTGAACTCGCGGGTGTGGATCGTCTCGCCCGCCTGGTCGAACTCGTCAATCGTCGTCACCGACTTGAGCGCGTCCGTCCACTCGGTTTCCGCACGGAACGTGAACTGCCCGATATCGTGATCGGCACTGATGGCCTCGATAGCCTCTTCGAGCTGTTCGACGTCGACACCGTTTACTCCTCGCTCAGTGATTGCCATCTATATCACCGATAATGGTGTAGGATTAGGGCAGATATAAAGATAGCAGGATGTATGCTATCACGCGTCACTTGCTGCAAGTTCGCGCGGCGTATCGTTGCACGCCCCGGATCAACCTCTACAGAGGCTGTTAGGATTGTCGTGCGAGATACAGAGTGTCTATGCAGCTCTCGTCCACTGTTGATTTTACGCCGTCGTAGATGGAGACCAGAACGTCGTGAAGGCGACCACTCCGCCCCCGATTGCGACGAGTACAACGAGGCCGCTCACGTAGCGACGGTCCATACAGAATCACAGCACAGCATCAGTAAGTAGCTGCTGAAGATTCAAAACGACACTTGTGTTTCAAGGTGAAGGACAGGTCAACCCAATCTGTGAGCGATACATCCTCTCTATCTTGCACGCCATTTCTAACAGGGATCGATCCAGTGCATGCAAGTACAGCGCATATTCAGTACGTCTCTTTCCAGCAGGTACTGCGGATTGCGACGAGTCCAAAGACGTGCTGGTCGTTGACAAGAGGACGAACTGCCGTTCCTCCAGAGTTAGGGAGTGTCGGCCCGATGTGTAGGCGGACCGCGACCGATACCATCCACTCGCCTCTCGCCGACCGTGCTGGTGTCTGTCGTGCAGTACGGCATCGGCGTGGCGTTGCTTCCGTTCGAACCACAGTATGGCCTCCTCGTGATCGGCCATCACCGTGTCATCCGTCGGCTTCGACCGCTGACCGCAGGCGAGCGACTCTACGTCACCGGCTGTGTGGCGGTCCATGTCGTCGGTGTCGTTCACGCGGACCAGCTCTACAAGGCGGTCGGCTGGTACGACAACGTGACCCACGTCCTGAGCGGGTCGTTCATCGCTGGACTCCTTGTCATCCTCTTGGCGACCAGGGTCGATACCCCACGTTGGATCGCCGCTGGGGTTCTCCTCGCGTTCCTTCCTGTCGGGATTGGGTGGGAGATGTACGAGTACCGCGTGCTCCGACTGGCAGTCTACGGCTGGGGGGACGCAGCTGTCGATTTCTGGAACAATATTCTCGGCGGGGTTGGAATGGTCGTGTACTTGGCGCTACGCGGCCGACTGACATACCAATCGCCATCCGACACGGAGGCTCAAACGCACGGTGAAGTTTCAGATAGCTTTTCGCGGGCTGGCCGATGATCACAGCAGCGCATGCCCTCCACGCGGTTTCGCCGCCTGTTGGTCGCCACGGTCCAGTATCCGATCGGCCTCGCGTTGCTTCCGTTTGAGCCCCAATACGGCCTTCTCGTGATCGCCCAGCATCACGTTATTGGCCGTCTCCGTACGCTGACGCCAGGTGAACGACTGTACGTCACCGTCGCCATCGCCATCCATACAGTTGGAGTCACCTATCCTGAGCAGTTCTATCGAACAGTTGTGTGGTTTGACGACGTGACGCATTTCATGAGCGGATCGCTTGTCGCGGGCTTGCTTATGCTCGTCCTCTCACGACGCATTGGACGCTTCTCGTGGCTGCTTGTCACAACCGTTGTCGCTCTGTTCGTCGTCGGGATCGGCTGGGAGATGTACGAGTACCATACGCCGCGGCTCCGGGTCTATGGCTGGGGTGATACGGTCAGCGACATCCGGATGAACCTCTTCGGCGGAGTTGCAATGGTGACGTACCGCCGCATGCAACGCTGGGTTGACCAGCTGCGTACGGTACACAGCTTTCCCAGTCCAACAACAGAGCGCGGACGTGGCTGACGTGAGGGAGCAGGCTTCTCACGACGATACTCAATACGGTGACCGAGTCACGTCCGTGGGCGTACTTGCCGATCAGTGTCGAGATGCAGGCCGGCTTCGAACTCGGCTACCGCTCGGTATCAGGGTCGTCTGGGAGTCCCGATCTACTGTATTCAGCCTCTCTATCTTGCACGTCGTTACTGACAGCAGCTCGGTAGTTTGTCGAGGCTCTGCAAGATACACAGCGCATATTCAGCACCGAAAGTTCTCTACTGTGGCCGACTCGACTCGATTAATGCAGAGGAATCCCCTATACCACAGAAGATTTATTATAAAACATTCTTCCTCTCTGATAATGCCCTCCAAATCACGTCGCGATATTCTAATGACACTAACTGCCTCTATACCAACAACGTCGTTGGCTGGTTGCTCATCTGTTTCTAACCGTCCGGGAACAATCCCCGCTGGAAGTCTCGTCTTGGAGAACGACCAAGATGAAACCTATACAGTCCACGTGACAATTATCAAAACGAGCCAGGACCCCGATGAGTCACGCTCGGGGACACAAACCCCGCTACCCGAAACAACGCCCGTCTCTCAAACAGAACGGATATTTGAATTAGGGCCGCGAAAAGTCGTGAAGAAGTTCATCACCGAACCAGGGGCATACTATATTC
>CAZWHR010000055.1:0-6307 GCA_964633675.1 uncultured archaeon
CCATCGCTTTTTATTGTTTCTACAACCACTTCAGCGTCATCCGCAAGGTTAAGCTGCTTCTCCTTGATATCCCCGTTCTTCCCGTCAACTGCGATTCTCCCAACCCCTGTTCCAACGATCCAGACAGGATAAAACATCCTCTCGACCCCCCCGACTCTTGCCTCGAGAGCGCTTTTGTCCATCGAATGCGTGAAAGCATCAATTATCTCCTCCTCGACAGCTTCTTCACTCTCTTCCTCTTCATGTGCCTCATAAGAAGCAGTATCAGCCCCTCTATTAGGTTTATGATCGTCTAGAGACTCTTCTTTTGCCCCTTCATGTTCTCCCGTGTCTTCTTCGATCTCTTCCAGATCTTCCTCCGAGCTCTCGGAAACCTGCTTTGTTCCTCCACCGTGCAGGCTCCTCCGGGTTCTTATATCCGTCATTATCGGGTATTCCTTTCCAAGAACCAATCCCGTGCCGGGAGGTAAGCCAGTTATAGATTCCTTTACACTCTTATTTACACCTTCAAAGCTCCGGGCTATAGCCTTCAAATCGTTTGGATTTGTAACGCGCATTATCAGCTGTGTGCCGCACTGGGAAAGCACGTTCTTCGCTACATTTGCAGGTCTCTGGCTCACAACACCAAGACCCAGTCCAAACTTCCTTCCCTCAGACGCTATCTTCCTCAAGATATCGGAGCAGACCGCCTTGCCCATGCCTTTCTCAGGGACAAAGTTGTGCGCCTCCTCTATGACCATGAAGAACGGCTCAAGCTCCCCTCTCTTCCTCTTCTCGAAAAGCTCCTTTGAGAGCTTGAAAACTGTAGTCTCTTGGAGCTCAGGATCCACACCTCTCAGGTTTATTACCGTGGCCCTCCCGGGCTCCACAAGATCCTCAAGGTCTGTAGCCTCTTCTGAAAATATCCCGGAGTCCTGAACCGTCTCAAGTATATTTACCAGGTTCCACTTGGCTTTTGATTCCTGTCTCGTACATGCATCTATGACATCGTCAAGGTAGTATGTATCCTGGTTCTTAAGATCCTTCATAGCAGTGTAGAGAACTCCCAGCTGGGAGTTAGTCAGGTTCGTGGGAGTGACCTGCTGTATCTCCTTTGAGTCCATGTTTTCGGAGGTGAAGGACAGCTCCTCCGCTCCTTCGTTCAGATCCGTGTTTGGAGAGAACTCATTGACATCATATCCTCTGGCTTCTATCCCGTATTTATTCTTTTCCTTCTTGGCGAGGTTGTTAGGCATAGAAAGGGTTGAATACTCTCCATGAGGATCTATCACTACTACAGGATATTCTTTCTCCAGCATCTCCTCTATCAGGCAGCTTGCGGAGTAGCTCTTTCCCGCTCCCGTCTTTGCAAGCACCGCAAAATGTTTGTAGAGCTCCTCAGGATCGACAAATATCTTGATATCGTTGTCCGTCACCAAGACACCGGTATACAGGCCTGACTGATCAAGCCCCAATGTCTTGGATATAGTGCCTTGGTCAGCCCTGTAGACTACTGAATCTGGTTTTATTACCGAACGCGGTTTCTTTAGAAGCCCGTTAACCCTGTAACCTATTATCTGAGCCTTGGCAACAGTCTTATATGCATCAGAAGCTGATTTTCCATCTATAGGTTTCTTCTCCACCTCCGAGACCTGCGCCAGAAGCCACTCCGCCTCATCATTGTTGGCTTTCACAGTGACAAAATCGAACTTCTGGACGTCTCTGTGTGCTTCAAAGCTGAAGCGCTCCGTGTTTACAGCACCTTCTACAGTTCCAATTTCTATATTCAATCACCTCCCTTCAAAATAGAGGGTTGAGACGTGAGGAAAACTTGCTTTTCCGATGTTTCGATCTCCATTTTATGTACACCCCTCTGTCTACCGGAGAAAAACAGTATGCCTTAGGAAATCCTTTTAATGTTTTACCCCGTTACATACAGGTGATGGATAGAGATATAAAATACTTGCTTATCACGGTCGGGATACTTGTAGTGATAGCAGGAGCCCATAACTATGCGCTCTCAGAGGAGGACGCAATGGACTTCGGATACTGTGATACTGAAATCTACTGCGCCGGATTCAATATAGGCGGATCATGTCTGGGTGTAGAGCAGCTTTACAACCAGTGCATCGAGCCATCAAAGGCAGAGGACTACCGGAGAGTTGAGATAGAGTGCGGTGTCCAGGCAGAAAGTATGTGTAACGGAGATAAATATAGCGGTACCGGATGGGCCAAAGAAGCCACATACAAAGGTAAGACCTGTAAGCGGTGGAACCAGGAGGATTCAAGGATAAAACTGCTTAGCTGTGATCAGACATTCCCACCTATACAGGAGTGGAACGACCTAAAATAGAAAAAATAGAGAGGTGAAAAAAATATGTCAGAACATCTAGAGAGGACTTTCGTAGCAATCAAACCTGATGCAGTTCAGAGAGGTATAACCGGACAGATACTTGAGAGGCTGGAGAGGTCAGGCATGCGGCTCTCAGCCATGAAGATGATACGGGCTGATGATGAAACTCTTGAAGACCACTATTCAGAACACGTTGAAAAGGACTTCTACGAAGGTCTTCGAGACTTCATGAAGGAAGGCCCAATTATCGCGATGGTCTGGGAAGGTGTAAACGCTGTGGAGAACATCAGGAAGCTTGTTGGAGATACAGCACCTAAGGAGGCTAAGCCCGGGACGATAAGAGGAGACTTTGCACACATATCCTTCGAACATGCTGATGAGAAAGGGAAAGCTGTGAAGAACATCGTCCACGCCTCAGGCAACCACGAGGAGGCAGAGAAAGAGGTCGGCATCTGGTTTGACGAGTCAGAGATCCACGACTACACCAGGTCGGATACGAAACATGTCCGATAAAAAAAACTAGCGGATCGGAGCAGGCCCAGGATACAGGTCGTCTCTCCCGGACTCATAGACCACTATTGAAGGCTCCTTTGAGGCCTCAGGACATTTCTCTCCCTTGATTAAAGAGACGTCTTCTATTGATGTGCGGTTTAGTTCGTCCAGAGCCCTTCTTGAAGAGGTTCCGAAATCTATTTGTATAGATTCACCACCCCCTATAAGGCCGGGGCGATCTCTGTAGTATACAGGAAGATCGAAAGTCTTTGAAAAGTGTAGGCAGGCGCTGTAGCTCGGCATCTCTACCTCTCTGGAGAACAAAAATTCATTCTCAACCGTAAGAGTTCCTAGATCAGATTCTTCATTCTCAGAAAGAGTTACAGTATCTTCAAGATTCAGTCTGTATGTTGGCTGGGCGCCATAGGCATCAAAAGGCATCAAAACAGCTCCTAGGGCCAGTATTATAGCTGTAAAAATCCAGAAATATTTCCTGTTAATCTTTATCTTACCTTCCTTTAGGTAGTATCCTAGCAGCATGAATAAAACAGAGGATACAGCAAGGAGTGCAAAGGTCTGGTCTGTGGTGAAATCAAACCTGCCAGGTAGATAGAACAGGAAGACCATATAGGAGGCAGCCGATAATAGGTAGAAGCTCTTGCTCAGGAAGCCTGTGGCGTTATAGTTAGCTGAAATAAAGAAGAGCGCAAAAACAAGAATCAATAGTATAGCCTTAACCGTTGGAGAAAGCCCGAGTATTATCTCGCTGCCGAAGTAGACTAGGGATACAACTCCCAGGATCGCTCCGAAGCCGTAGATTATGTAGGAACTGTCGAACTCAAAGTCCATATTAGCTTATTTTTGGCTGCAGATTTAAGAGCATTTGTATTTCTATCTATCAGAGGAAACGTCCAAAGAGGGTTGCTGTGGCGGATGGTGATTTTGATATCAAACCTTATCTAGAAAGCACAGATGAACTAGACCCCGATCAGGAGCCGGTAACTATTGACTTCGAGCTATCTGACGACTCTTCAACAATATTAGAAGACGTAGACCTGTTTGAAGAATAGTTGGATGAATTCAGCTGATCTTTTTAGCCAATATCTCTACTGTTTATCCTCCAGCATTTCTTTCAGCTCCCTTTCTCTCCCTTTAAGAATGTACCAGTGCTTCCGGTATTCCTCCTCTGAGAGTTCGCCTCTATTGAACATCTCCTCAAGATTTGATTTCTTCATCTCCAATTCCCCGATTCGCGACTTGATGTCCTCAAGAAAACTAGAGCGGGAAAAAGTATCTCCTCTTCTAGAGCTAGAGGAAGCCCGGGATTCAGAAGAGCTTGAAACATCCCGTTCCCCCATCTTGCCTTGAGAGCGCTCCCTGTCTTCAGCGTCTCCACTCTTGTATCCGGAGCTCTCAGAAGACTTCTCGGATATCAGAGATTTGTAATGCTCTAGGCTGGAAAGCCCCTCAAGAACTATCTCCTGGTAATCACCTCCTGCAGTGTTGATCTTGAGGTCTCCTACACCAAAAATCCTTTCCCTGAAATTCTTGTCAAGGTGTGTGTCAGTCACATTATCGTAGTTTATGGTCTTAATATCTTTGCTGAAAACCCCTACCTCCTCCACGATCTTCCTGTCCGTGAAGTAATAGGCAACGAAATACCTCCTAATCTCAGTTACTAGGAAGATTATGAGGAATATGGCACCGAAAAAACCTGCAAAGAGCCATCTACCCTGCCCCACAACGTTTGAAACCAAAGATGTAAAAGCAGAAACGCCTGCAAGCACAAGGAACACCAGCGAGATCACATACCATTTCAGATAGCCGGAGTCGAATCTTGAGATGGTTGTCCGCTCAACTATTTCTTCCCCAGCCTCCAGAAGTTCATGGACGCTTGCCATCTTTGCACTGCCTAAATTGGGTATCGTGGTAAATAAAAACAACGTTAAAGAAGAAAACGCCGAGGGCAGGTCTCGAACCTGCGACCACCACGTTAACAGCGTGGCGCTCTACCAGCTAAGCTACCTCGGCACAATAAGGGAAACTCTTCAAACAAAAAAGACGGCCGGGATATTTATAAAATTGAACTGGATCAAGCATCAAAAACGGAAATATAACACCGTTATAAAAAGGTTTTTAAGGGTAGGAAAACCAATTTGGAGTTCATGAGAATGGACGCTGAGGCAAACGGTCACCGTAGTGTCTTCACACATCTAGCCTCAGCTATGTCCATGGCTATGTGGTTCTACTTTATCCCTGTAAATCTGAGGGGATAAACACATAGTAGGTCTCTCAACCTCTCACCAGGGAACTAAGCCCGGTGGGAAAGAGAGGGTCCGAAGACAGTTTTGTTCTCGGTCGCCAACTAATTAACTTCATTTTTTAACCATCTATAAACCGCAGTCCCAAAAACTGGCCACTATCCAGCCAAAAGAGGTGAGAAAAAATGAGTAGCTGCCAGAAATGTGGCAAGGAACTTGATGCAGGACTTGTCCTGAGTCAACCAGGAGATCGGCCTGAAAAGCTCAGGACGGGGCCTAAAGAGCTCTGCGCCCAGCACTTCAAGAAGGAACTTGCGCACCTTGGAGAGTAGTGCCGGCATCCGGACGCCCGAAAGGGCGTCTATCCTCCTTTTCTTATTTTTATCTATCTTCTAGCGGAATTAACGGAATTATATCCGTAAAAGGTGTATAAGGAGCCATAAAACTATATTCTATGAAGAAACCTGATATGAAAGACCCTAAGCTATCAGAATTTGTTGGAATCCTTTTAGGAGACGGTTCAATAGGCGTATACGATTGTAAAAGACAAAAAGGAACAAGCACTCAGCACAAAGTGCAGATAAGCTGCAACTCCGCAGATGATTACGAATACCTCTATTATATTAAACCAGAACTGGTGTACCTCCTAACCTCTACCGTCGGCTTAAAATTATCGCCAAAATGGGATAGAGCAGCCATCCCTTCAAAATACCTAAATCGGTCTTTAGGAAAACGTATTTTAAGAGGATGTTTTGATACCGATGGTAGCTTAGTTCTTACAGACAATAATGGAACACTTTATCCTCGCCTTGAAATGAAGATTTCTCCCTCACCCATGCAGAAACAAATCATAGACCTATTAACCGATCTCGAATTTAATTTCGGTTCATACGATATAGGTAAAGGAAAAGTTCGTATACAGATGAACGGCAATTTAGAGCTTTCTAAATGAGTTAAAAAAATAGGATTTAGCAATTTAAAGCATGAAAAGAAAGCATATAGAGTTATAGCGGGGGGTGGATTTGAACCACCGACCTCCGGGTTATGAGCCGTTCGCAATGCCAGTTAAACTGGGCACCTCGACGAGCACTCCTGGCTGCTCCACCCCGCTAAATTCATACTACACCCTACAAACATTATAAAGGTTGACTTTTTCCAGCCGTGTTTGATCTTCTATCGTAAGTGGGAAACATATAAAAAAGATCGTAATACATTGTATTAC
>CAZWHR010000056.1:0-2420 GCA_964633675.1 uncultured archaeon
CTTATTCACCTCCACCTGGTATCGATACAATCGTCCAGTCGTTTGTTCCCTCTATCTGTATGGGTTCAACACCGATTTTTATAGTTGAAGAAGCTGATCCCTCTATACTGAAGCTGGTATCTCCTCCTATTGAACCTCCAAACCCTATAACTCTTACAGATTCTCCGTCCACGGTTGCAACTACCTCGTCGACATCCAGTCCTATCCCGGTGTACTGGCCTGTCGGAATTCCTGTTATAGATAACTCTTTCGAGCCTTCCCCGGATGCCAGGTCCACGCTCTCATCCAGGCTCACCTCCTCTTTTCCCCCGCCTTCACTTACCAGCGTTGCCCGGGAGAAGGAGATCGAGAGACTATCAAAACGTGTTATCTCACCGCCAGAGGTTAGTTCAACCACCAGTTCCCCCTCCCCCGATTCCCCGTTCTGCCCGGTATTGTTGCTTTCTCCAGTGCACCCTGCAAGGGTTAGCGCAAGTGCTATTAGGAGCACTGTAACAATCCTTAAACTCCTGTTATTTCTATTTTCCGACATACTTGAATCCCTCTTAAGATATTCACTCATTCAACTTCTCCGTCACCATCTCACTTTTTTTCACATACTCCAATATCTTTAGGCACTTCCTTTTTACACTCGCCATCTGGCCCACAGTCTTTGTCATCATCACATTTGTTATTCGTGTCTGGCTCTAGACATAGCTTTAGTGTGCCTCTAGGCACGCAGCTGAGACCTCCTTTACATTCCTTGTTTTTGTCACATTTATTCCAGGAAGGAGTTGTTCCCCACTTTCTGCTTTTTCCTCCTTCTCCGTCCCCACTTGTCTGGGCGTTTACTTCTTTTCTGAGTGATTCTAGCTGTTTACAGGGATTGTTTTCGATAGCTCTCCTTATGTTCCTTTCCGTACTTTTAAGACTCCTCAGTTTCTGGCTTCTTACATTCACTTCGGCTTTGGCATTCTCTCCTTCTTTTCTGATGTTCGTGAGTTGTTCAGTTATGAGGCCTTTCTCCCTACCCACTCTCCCCCTCAATCTTCTGAGTTCCTCCCTGCATTTCTCCTGGCGGGGCGTGGCACCATGTTCCTCTACAAATTCTGTTGATTCGGACTGGGTTATCTTTCCATCTTTACTTACCTGTGCCATCTGCCCCGTTAACTGTGCTGTTTCAACACTTCTTGAAAGCATGCCCTGGGTTTGCTGTATTTGGTTCTCTAATTCTAAATACCTTGTGTTTTTCTTTTTCAAACTTTCTAGATGTTTTTTTCCTGAATCTTCCAGCGCATCATTGTCATGAGCAAATTTCTCTACCTTTGCAGGATTTTTTATCGCTTCTTTTTCTCCTTCTTTTGTTAACTTATCCGGTGTACCACCGTTCCAATGTTCATCATTTTTCAGCTCTTTTGCTATCTTTTTTCTGTCTGTATTTACAGATTTTTGCTTTGCCTGGAGCTCATCCCTCTTCGAAGTGTCCCATGTCTTGGACAGAGTCTGGTATGCGGCTGCTACCATTGCGACCGCCCCGGCTACCTGCTGGATCTGACCAGCTATCTTTTCAACTTTCTCCCAGTCACTCTCTCCATCTCCATCGGTATCTCCTTCAGACCTTGTCCTTCCATCCTGCATGCTCTCAAATGTTATCCTTCTACCCTTATCATCCCAGTAGGTTGCCGATTCAAGTGTCTGCCTGTTCTGGCTGCTGGATTCCAGCTCTACTCTTCCGCCGTTACCCCTACATGTCCTTCCTTCGGACATGTATGTCCTCTTGGAGAACTTTACCTCGCCATCGCACGGCTCAAAGTTCAGGCTACAGCTTTCCCCCACCCTGACCAGGTAGGCCTTCATAGGGTCAAGAGTCTTTGAAAGCCCGTAGGTCTGATCGTTGGATGGATCCCTGACCTGGCCCGCGTCAGAGGAGAACTTGCCCTGACAGCTTCCAGCCACCTCTCCAAGGCTTGCCTTGTGAGGTAGGGATATCAGGTTCAAACCTTTTGAAAGAGTCTCCTTTGCACCTACGTCCAGAAACATGTCTGAGTTGAAGACAGCGGTACATTCCTCCCTGACCTCTATCTTGTAACCCTTTCCAGGGTTCATGTATCTTATGTTATTCTCGTCCAGATACTTCTTCTCTCCCCTTTCCTGCATATATGATTTCGATTTCTCCAGGCCACAGTGGACATCTATCATCTGCAGAGGCAGGGAGCCGACTCCTGGAGCAGATACATAGTTTGTTCCTACACTCAGGTTAAGTATGATTCCCTCTTTACGGCTTCCTTTTATCTTTGTACCTTCCTCAGGGACTTCTTCTATTGTCACATTCTTTGAGACAAGGTGCTTGGAGCCGTTGGCACTCTCCACCTGTAGGAATATCTCGTAATCGCCCTTCTCCTCAAACTGGTGTATCAACACAGGGTTGTCCTCCCTTTCCT
>CAZWHR010000056.1:2430-6281 GCA_964633675.1 uncultured archaeon
GGAACCTATTCCTGGAGCGGATACATAGTTGGTTCCCACACTCAGGTTGAGGATTATTCCCTTGTTGCGGGTTCCTTTAGTTCTGGTCTTTGTACCGTTCTCCGGTATATCATCTATTGTCACATTCTTTGAGACAAGATTCTTGGATCCGTTAGCACCTTCCACCTGAAGGAATATCTCGTAATCTCCGTTGTCTTCAAACTGGTGTATCAACACAGGGTTGTCCTCCCTCTCCTCAAGGAAGGTGAGGTTACCCTTCTCGTTCTTCCCGTACCACAGGTATTTAGATATCCCTCCCTCCGCAGAACTCTTATTCGCGTTCAGAAGTATCTCTCCTGGTGCCTGCCTGGACTGGTTGATGGTGAAGCTTGCTTCAGAACCGGTATCCAGTTTTCTCAGTACCTCTCTCGCTACCTTGTCTGTCTCATTATTCTCTCCTGATACATCCTCAACCAGGAGCTTCACCCTGTGCAATCCAGTATCTTCGAAAGTATGGCTTATCTCAGGCCCTTGAGCATCTATAGGATCGTACCCGTATTCGCTCAGGTAGTCCTCTGAAGTTCCAACAAACCACCTGTATGTGTAGGTGTCCTTGTGGTTATCGGTGTTTGCCTTGAACTTGACTTTTTCTCCCTGCTCCACCTCTGCAAAGTCATCGCCCAGTATATCCGCATAGAGGAACTCTCCTTCACCCTCAACCCTAAGTGTCTTTGTTTCCGAGGCCTCGGTTCCCTGGCTGTCCTTAACCGTCAAAGTTATATTATACAGCCCCTGCTCGCTGAATATATTTTCCTTACCCTTTTCAGGTTTGAATACCGGTCCTTTATCCTCGAATATGTTCTCCTCGTCCTTGTGTGCTATGGTCCAGATATAATCCGTCAGGTTACCGTTGACCGAGTAGCTGTTCGAACCATCTAACTCTACAGTCTCACCGGCCTCTATCTGCCTTTTAGACATCTTAAGAACTGTTTCGGGCTTTAATGCTCCTGAACCAGCAAGCTCAAGCCTTACTGAAGAAGCACCGCCTGAGGAAGAAACTTCGACCTCCTTGACCTCTGTATCTTTATCACCTCCTTTGACTACGAACAGCCTTATATTGAAGTTTCCTTTCTGGTTGAATACATGGGAGAACTTCTTTCCTTTACCGTCTGCAACTATGTTGGAGTCCTTCATCTCTCCCCTGTAGACCCACCAGTAGTAGCTGTCCGCCTCTTCATCTCCAGTATATTCGAACACAACATCTGTTCCCTGTTTAACTTCGTCCTTTCCCGATGAGAAGCTAGCTTCGAGAGCAACTGCAGAGGCTGAGAGACCTACAACTAGGGCTAGTACTGCGATAAAAGCCGTTGTTTTACCTCCGATATTTCTGTTCATCCTTTAATACACCTTACTTTACACCGCTGTCCTCCTTCACAGGTACAAGAGTATAAGCTGCCGTAGGACCGACCCTCAATACCTTGAGCTCCATGAGATAGTTTATCTGCCCGTCTCCAGCTCTGAACGTCCCACCCGTCTCAACAGTACTGTCCGGTACCAGTACCTCAATCTCCTCGCCGTTGTTCATTGCTTCAGCTACTGAGACCTTCATCTTCACACGGTTGTACTCTCCTGCCGGAAGATTCGCCGTCCCTAGGACTTTTTCTCCCTGGAGGCCTGACAGATCTATATCTGAATCGGATATAGGTACTTTATTGACTTTAGAACCGCTTGAGGTATCTCTGATAACTTCAACCCCTCTTATATCTAGATTCAAAGCATCTACGCCTGTATCTGGGGAGGAAATGCTGATCTGGAAGTTCTGACCGGTCTCTCCACCTCCTCCGGTGCATCCTGCTAGCAGAAGCGCCACTGCAACCGCTAGAACTGCCATGTATCTCCGGGTTTCCAAAGCTATCGCCATGTTTCTCTTTTTATGTTCCTACCTTAAAAACAGTTTTCCTTTTTTTGGACTGTTTCTCTCCATCAGTAGGATGTCGGCACCGGTGGCCCCTCTGAATCCGATTCAGGTCCACAGTCCTTTGGACAGGTGGATGATGATTCGCCTCCCTCACATACATCGTTCCCACAGATATCTCCCGAGGTTTCTTTGCTGTCTTCAGACGCCCCAGGTGCACCTGTACATCCTGCGATGACTATGGAAAGAACCAGAAGACCTATCAGCACATATCTTAAAACATTCATCCTTTAATCACCTCTAATCATTTCTCTAGTTTCCTCCGCTTTCAAAACTGTTTTGTTTGAACTGCTCCTCACATACGAGTGCCGCATCGCTTCTTGATCCTCCAGCTCCTCCTGGTACTGCGGGAGCTCCTCCACTGCTATCTCCTTCCTTGAGCTGATTCTGATCTCCCTGGTAGAAGTCGTACTTGGCATCCTTCTGGTTGTACCATGTAGATATTTTGTATCCTGCGGAATCTTCAAGATTTTCTAGTCCACAGCTTCCTACTCCGGTCTCCTCGTTTTCAGGGGAGAAGAGACTTGCTATATGATCGTGGACGTTACCCTCCTTTTCAAGGGAATATGGATCGCCGTTCACATTAATGTAGAATGAGCACATTAGTTCCCTGCATTTCTCGTAGTTGAGCCTTGTGAAGCCCGAGTCACATGTATGTATGTTGAAGCAGTGCACCCCGTTTTCACAGTAGCTGTTGAAACCAGACCCTGCGGTCTGTCTGAGGTTTCCATCACCGTTCTTGTCAAACTGAAAGGTCCTCTGACAGTAGTCGATTGCCGCGGAAAGAGCTGCTCTCCCATCAGACTTCTTCCAGTCGGTACACAGCGAACCACATGTCTTCTTTATATCCTGCTTCTTCACTGTCTGCTGGCCCACGTCAGGTTCTTCAAAAACATTAAGGAACAGGGATATAACTACAGAAGCTACTACCAGCAGTATAACTAGGCCTATAATCATCTCTAAAGACATCTGTCCCTTTCTCTTCTGGAGAAAGAGGCTGGAGTGAGATTTTTGATTACCTGGCTGTTTTCTTTTCATCTTACCGCCTCCAGAACGCCCGAGGCTGTTGAGAGCTTGTCCTGGTACCATTCACTCTGTGGACTGCAGCTCCCTACACCTGTTTCCTCGTTTGAGGTATCATATACCTCTGCCACATGCTCTGCAGCTTCCTGTCTTGTCTCGCCGTTTCTCTCCATGTAGTGGTTATGGAGCAGGTTAATACATTGCTCCAGGTCGAGATCCTGGTTCTTGTAGTTGCATTCATATCTGCTGAAGCAGTGTGCTCCGTCTGTACAGTATTTCTGCTTCTTTCCTTCAACTATTTCTGATCCGCCGAGGTCAAATGACTCTGTACAGTACTCAATAGCATTGGTCTCTTTCACCAGTCCGCTGCTGTTCTGTATATTACTGCAAAGAGTCTTGCATTGAGCTCCCATCCTGTTGTCTGCTGTGACGTCCGGAAGCAGGAACAAAAACCAGACAAGAGCCCCAAGCACAGCAACACCTAGTAATATTGAAAGATAGACCCTCATTTTTTTCTGGCCGTTAGAACGGCTTTTGTCATCTCTTTGACCTCTCGGTCTTTCCATCTCTATCCCTAATTATTGTTGCCGGTACTTAAAGGGTTTTGTCCCTTCCGGTTAAAGCCTCTACAGGTTGGCAAGTAGAGGTGTCACGTAGGCGGAGGCAAGTATCACCAGTATGCTGAAGACTATGTTCGCATATATCAGGGTTGCTCCCAGCTCAAGATCCCTGTTTATCTCATCGAAACCGTCCTGTATTCCTGAAGTGAAATATCCTAATATCAGTGCTATCTCCACCAGATAGAGTCCAACTATCAGGAGCATGACTGTAGGCGGTAGTGAAGATTCTATGCTTTTTATCAATCCTATCTGGT
>CAZWHR010000057.1:0-6164 GCA_964633675.1 uncultured archaeon
CGATATGCATGTAGTCGTACACGGTCTGGCCACAGACATACATCTTGACCTTTCTCTCTTCCAGAGGCTTGAAATCCTCCTTCTTTCCGGTCAGCGAGTTGTATATCTTCAGCGCCATTCCTGTCTTCCCCTACTCTCTACTGCTTTCTTAAAGAGTCTTAAATAAATTTAGGGAGTTCGGATGAAGTTCTGCTGATGTTGAATGCGCCCCTTTTTAATTCTTTAGAACCTATTCTTTCCATGTGCGGTTTCTGCCGGGGTGGCAGAGTAGTGATGCGACCGCCTGCAGAGCGGTTAACCTGGGTGCAAATCCCAGCCCCGGCTTTTTTTCTCTGAGAATCAGTTATTGAAATTCAGCTCCTTGCAGGTTATCTCGACATTTTCGCCTTCATGGGGGAGATTCAATATCTATTCCTGTCATCACATATCCGCTAGGGCAGTCTGTATTCCAGAATCCTCCTCCGCTCCAGTAACTATCTTCATCTCTTGTGGTGCTGTCTCCTAGAGAAAGGTAAATGCTCTCAAAATCATCTCTTAAGATGTTTATATCTCCCTTTAGGATGTTGAGACCTTTCTGAAGGTTTGTCTCTCTTATATTGATCTCTATCTTCATACTGAATTAATATGCTTTCCAGACACTTAAAAAGGGCCCCTAATCTCTAGAGAAACAGGAGTATAACGCCGCCCGCCATCAAAAGGACTCCCCAGCCGAGGCTTCTGAGAAGTGTGTAGCTCTTCCTGCTCTCGTTGCTGGTTTCGAAGCCAGACATCTGGATCTGTGAAGAGGTGCTTCTGAAGAACCATCCCTCAACCTCCACACCCTGGTCGATGTATTCCTCTGCCTCATACCAGCCAAAGTAGAGATCTCCCAGACCGGGTATAAGGTGCTTGTAGTTTGTGAATATCATCCCTGTCTCATCCCTGAACTGGAAGTTTGAGGCAAGCGAATATCCCGCCTGTCCACGGCCTATGAACTGTCCTTTCAGCTTTGCATGCTTGCCTCTTATTGGAGAGGCATAGACATCTGCCATGAGGTCCAGGATTCTTGTAGAGCCGACATCTCGGTTGGGGTTGTACTTGTACCAGGATCTTCCGGCAAAAGCAGTTCCAAGTATAAGCGCAAAAGCTCCGAATGCAGTGTAGGTGCTGGCTGCAGTGTACATCATGAAGTAGGAGCCTGTAAGAACTGCAGCTATGAAGGCCAGAAGCGGTGATGCCCAGAACAGGACGTCCTGGAAGAACATGCTGTACATCTTACCCATGTCCACAGGATTCTTCTCCATATAGCTCAAGATATCGAAGATAGGTTTCTGGGACTGCTTGTTTAGAGCGTTAACCCGGTTACCTACTAGAGGATGGGTTGATCTCAGCTCTCCCAGCTTCGCCCAGGGATTCTTCATGTCAAAGACAAAAGACCTCTCAAGTGCCCTGAAGTCCTGTTCCCTGGCGCATATCTCATACATCGCTCCTTTGTCCCTGCTGACACCAGAATCCATTATACCAAGCTCCTTTGTAGCTTCTATTAGTTCATTATCATCGCTGCTGTCAACTATCCCATAAGCTATTTTCACTAGAGCGGTAGATAGATGGTTTGGGTCTGTCTCAGAGGCTGCGAAATAGTCTGCGTAGTACTCTCTTATCCTTGAAAGGTAGAGGAGCAGGAATTCCGCTATTATATAGAAGACAAAAGCTACAATCCCTATAATGGCCAGGTAGCTACTCCCTTTCCTGTCGGATCCGGCGCTGCTGGATCTGAGAAGTCTGGAATAGGTTATATACAGCATGCTGACTATCGTGCTGGAGATGGTCATGATTATGAAGTCCCTGTTTGTGATGTGTCCCATCTCGTGAGCATACACAGCAGCTACTTCCTCGCTGTTAAGATAATTGAACAGCCCTTCCGAAGCTATAACTCTAGCGTTCCAAGTGTCCGATCCATAGGTCAGAGCTGTAGGGTTCCCGTCCTGGATTATTCCCAGCTTTGGAACATCGTAGTTGTTCTTCCTGCAGACTTCCTCTACTACATCTGCAGCTTCTGGACAGGACTGCCTGAGATCCTCTATGTCTATCCATTCGATACTGTACAGCCAGTTGTACATCAGATCGTTGAACCAGGGACCTACCAGCCAGATCAGCAAATTTATGGCCACTACAAGTATAAGAGCCAGCCACACATTCAGCGCTCCTGTAACCACTCCTACACCTATAAGAAGCGAGAAGAGCAGAGCAGCCTGAAGCCCCAGAGTAAGTATAGAGCTGGCGATAAGTTTCATACTGCTTTTTTGTAATGGCCGTTTTTTATTTGTTTGATTCGCTAGAGTCCTAGCATGGAGTGATCTTGTTGAAAACTAGCTAGGACTTATACTCGTTAAGATCTGCCTTTCTCTTGGCGTAGTATTTTAAAATTTTAGGAGTGGGGAATATAGAGGGAAGATGGGTAGCTATATAGACCAAGGCAGCGGTGGAGGAACTCTAGAAGAACTGGTAGATAGTTATGCAGATACTGGTGAGTCCGAAATTCTTGCTGAGTACATAAGATCGCTGCGGGAGTTGGATCCGGCGGATTCTGCGGAGGATGTGGCACTGCACTCCACTGACATAGAGGATACCACAATATATCTGCACGCCCTACATCCCTCCCGTATGTATCAGGAGATGAGAAAATTAGGAGGGTATGGATACGGAGAGGAGAGAATATACAGCCGGTTTATCAGATGGATGTTGACAGAACCCCTACCTAATGAAGAAGACGTTCTAATAGATGAGGATGTCTACAGTGAACTGGTAGTATCCCTTAAACCGAAATTAAACCGTCTAAAAAAAGAGGGAAGAGGTGAAGCTCTTGAAGGGATAGCTGAAAGCCTTGATATAGATAGAGAAGTTATAGGGTATCTGTATGAAGATGTAGAGGATCTATCTGACATACCTAGCCGGGTAAATACTGTAGATCTGGAAAACTATCTTAAAGGGGATGAAAGTTTTGGAGAAAGAGTCGGATCTGATACAGGAAGAGAGGGAGTTAATGGAAAGTATATCCATTTGGTACCCGCTATAGATAGATATTTGGCTATGCGAAAGGATATAAAGGATTATAAGGCTGGGTTGTATAAGGAAAAAGCCGGGGAACTTAGATCTAGTGCAGAAAAATGGAAGGACAGGGGCAAAAATCTTTTATATGCTGCAGGAGGGCTTGCTCTGGCATGGGGCCTATATGAAGTTACAGAGGGAATGCAACCTGATCAGATATCTGAATGGGTCCGTCCAGAGTACCTGTACGGTTTATCAGGACTCTTTTCCGTATCCTCATCTGTATTCTTCGGTATATCAGCTTATAGAAGATCAAAAGCGTCTGAGAAGGAATCCCAGTTAGAGCAGATGGACTTATGACCTGCGCCCTCTACTTCTAACAACCTTAAAAAACTTCCTCTGTAACAAGTTCTAACGGGGTAGGCTGGAGGACTTGGGGCCCTCTGTAACCGGAAGCCCTCAATACCGGAGCCGAAACGGGTGGAGAGAGTCGCTCTGGAGACTGCAGCCCTGCCGTCTTCCAACGATCCTCTGTCCTCTGGGATGGGATCTGCGGTGAACCGGGTCAGGCCCTGACGGGAGCAGCCCTAAGCCGTAGAGCCTATGTTCAGAGGGTCGCAGAGAGGAGGAAGCCGGCAGGAGCACTGCACCTCTGGAAGGCTCCATCCACCCTAACCCCACATACTACCACTTCTCAAAGACTCTGCTTCCGGAAGATGTATTAACCTCCGGCACCAATTGTTGGACGTCATGTCCAGATTCGAGAGAGGGTTAGTGGATGCCTTCAACAGGTATTTTGAGGATAACCATACAGACGGTATAGCTTACAGGAGGAAACAGCACAGGTTCTCCAGCCAGTTCCTGGATGTGCTTGTCGATTCAGAGGACCCGAACTTCTACATGGGTATAGAGGGAAAATCACTGAAGACAGAGTCGAACAACACCCTCTACTTCTCCCAGCATTTTTCCGAGGCCAACGATACCCACCAGGTTCCCAGGATATCCGACTTCCTTAGAAGATCTGGTAGAAGAGGCTTCCTGGCCGTAGAGCTCAGGAGAGGCACAGGAAAGCCTAGAAAAGCGTTTCTCATACCCTGGGAGGTCATCGACAGGAAGTTTGAGACCGGAGCAGTAGGTCTGCCGGTGGAAGATATAAAAGGCTTCCCGGAGATAAAGAGAGATGGAAGCGAGTACCTGCTTTCCGAGGTGCTAGAGGAGATATGAAATTCCTTAACAGGCGAGAACAGGTCTTCCTGGACTATAACGAAAAGGAGATCCATGAGATGGTCGCATCCGCACTGGTAGTAGGGTTTGCTTTTGCAGCTATATTTTCAGGTATCTCGGGAACATTCAACTTTCTGGCACATGCAAGCTTCTGGCCCTCATTCTTATTCATGTCTCTCACAGCATTCTTCTCTCTATGGCTAAAGACATCCATACAGAAGTGGATAGCAAGGGTGATGGAGAGCTATGTGGAGTTCACTTTCTGGTTTCCGGGGACTCTCATAACCTTCTTGGCCTCTTTCCTTGGAATGATGCTTCCAGCTGTAGGAGGTCTAAAGATATCTACCGAATATGCAGAGAGGTTTGGAAGATGGCAGATAAACCTTACACCACAGCAAATGGGAATAATCTCAACTGTAGGAGTACTGATATATGCAGGTACAGGGATGATCTTCTACTTCATCGCTGGAATCACAGCTTCTGGAGTCTCCGCAGTCTTCCTTAATCTAGCCCGTCTAAATGGTTTCCTAGCTGTCTACTCGATGACCCCCGCTGCATTCCTAGACGGCAAGAAGATTCTGAGATGGAGCTGGATCCTTTGGACAGTAACTCTGGCTCTCCTGGTTGCAACACTGTTGCTTTTCCTAGGCATTATATAGAAGAAAGAAAATCCAAAGCTTTTCCAGGCTACGGCTAGAGCTCCAACTCAAAGCTCCCATATTTTAGAACGATACTACCTGTCTTTTCATCTTCCCCATCTTCCGCTTCTTCCGAACCTCCAGATCCAGAGACTTTCCTGTACCTGTAGTAGAGCGCTGCTATCTGTAGCGCAGTAGGAATCATTTTCATTGCTCCCCATAAACTTTCTATCTCTATAACTGTGTCCTTACTCTTGTGAATAGTCTCTAAGACCTTCCCGTTCTTTGTATGAAGCTTTGCCCGTATCATCCTTCTCTTTCTTCCCCTTTTATAATTGTCTTTCCGCTGAGTGTAATGTTGTGGCCTCCTAGAGATATCTCCTGGTCCTGAAACTCCAGATCTATCTTTAGACCATGCTCTGCAGCAAGTTCAAAGATTTTCTCCAGTACGTCTTCCTCAATCTCAACCAGTTTCTTCAGTTTCTCCTTGATATTTCCGATATCTTTGTCTCCCATGGCTAAAGCTTATGAATGGATATTTTTTAATAGCTGGGCTGGTATTGGAGTGGAGATGGTTGTTTTCTTACATACCCACCCCAAACTTTTATATACCTGGTAGTTATAGTTGGATTTTCTGTGGCCCCGAGAGGCTTATGTTGTTACTTGTTGAAAGTCAAGCTACCGAAAGATATATAAAAGTTGGGGGTCCTTGTTTGTACAGAGTTTGTCACTTGGTGGTTATTATGGATGAAGCAAAAAACACACATACGGAGATGGAGGCCGAAGTAGCTGGTTTTGAGGAAGGGGGAGATGCTGCAGTAACACCGGAAGGTGCAACAGGTGTACCTAATCCTGCCGAGGAACACGAACTACCCGAGGAGGAGAGAGAAGAGATACCTGTAGCGGATGAAGACAAAGAAGAAACAAAGGAAGAAAGTTCTGAAGACGATTCTGAAGAGTCAAAAGAGGATGTCTTTACATGTCCTGAATGTGATTCTACAGATTTTGCAGAAGACGAAGAGAAGGGAGAACTAGTATGCAACAACTGTGGACTGGTAGTGAAAGAAGATATGGTGGATGATTCGCCGGAATGGCGCGCATTCAATGCGGAACAGAGGGAGAAGAAGTCTAGATCTGGTTCGCCTCTGACATATACGAAGCACGACATGGGGGTTTCAACCGATATTGGTAAGGGTTCTGGAGAGCTCTACAAGGTATCCGGGAAGAAGAGAGCCCAGTATTACCGGATGAGGAAATGGCACAAGAGACTGACAA
>CAZWHR010000058.1:0-6159 GCA_964633675.1 uncultured archaeon
CACACAAGGAGCATACTGCGGAAAGGCGAGGGACATCGAGATCAACCTTCCAAAGTTCAAGGTAAGGGCGCTTATAATCGATGCAGCCAAGGGATCCTACCTAGCAAAGAAGGTAGGAGGTAAGAAGGGAGTCATCGTGCCCTACAACATGGTAAACGCAGTATCCGATGTAATAGTTATCAAGCATTTCTCAGGAGATATAGAACCCGGAGAACAAGAAGGTTACGACAAAGAAGTAGAGGAAGAGGAAAGGTACGAAAAGGACAGGATCGAAGAGAGCCTCTAACCTAGGTCTAGACCTTCAGTGTTCTGCAAAAAGAAGGCTGTAACAGCACCATCTAATCTGGAATTTATCTTGCAATTATTATTCAGACCGCCTTTTCTCAGATAAGTTCGTCTTCTTTAAAACATCAAAGGATCATAAGTCATGAGTTCAATAACAACTATTTCAGTTGAGGATAAAACCCGAGAGCGTCTGAAGAAGCTCGGAAGGAAAGGAGAGAGCTATGATCACATCGTCAACAAGCTAATTGACTGATATAGAGATGCAACACCAGAGACTTGAACAGGACAGAGAAGAGTTCATAGATCTCGAGGAGGTATGATGGGAGTAAAACTCCATCCTGAAGTACACGATTACTTGAATAATATCAAAGGCAAAGAGAAAGAACGTTATAAAGAATAATTAGAGATTCTAAAAGGAGATCCCTATCATAGCCGACCTAAATGCGATATAAAACAAATAAAATGTAGAGAAAACAAGATGTTTCGCCTCAGAGTCGGAGATCATCGTTTTGAATATTTCGTAAAGAACAATACCTCATGGATAGTAGATACATTCAAGAGAGGTAGAGGTTATAGATAATCTTTCTAGCGCTCATATATCCGTTTCTCGCCTGTAAGTCGTTCAAAGCCATCTTCTCTTACAACTACCGTATCCTCAATTCTGACGCCTCCAGTACCAGGAACATAGAGTCCTGGTTCTACCGTAACCACCATTCCAGGCTCAAGAGTTATCTCGGAATCCACAGACATTGATGGAGGTTCATGTATCTCCACCCCCACTCCATGGCCTAGAGAATGAATGTAGTGGTCTTCCACCGAAAACCCTAGACCCTCTACCCTGTCCCGGGCAGAAGAAGCTATATCAGAAATATCTGCATCAGCCCTCACTCTTTCAAGAGAGCTCTTCTGTATCTCTGCTACAGCATCCACCAGTTTTTTCTCCTCACCTCTGTAGGAATTGGGTATCATCCTTGTCATGTCAGAGCAGTAGCCCTGATACTTGCATCCTAAATCCGTGAGAACTAGATCTCCCTTTTCCGCCTCCTTATCTCCAGGCGGTCTATGAGGTTCAAAGGTATTGAAATGCACAAGAGGGTCAAAAGCATTATAGACCCCCTCCTGTCTAAAGAAAAGCTCTACACTAGCAGCAAGCTCCCATTCCGACCTCCCTATCTCGAAAAAACCCGATAGGTGGTTGAATGCGCTGTCACCTATACTGCACGCTCTTTTCATCCTTTCTATCTCTTTTGCCGTCTTTTTAATCCTCGCCTCCTTCATTATATCCATATTTTCCGACTCTCTATCAATCAGATCCTCCTTCCTGTCCGTAGGAACGTCCTCAATACCTATATCCTCAAATATGCGTTCAAGAATCTCCTTTCTCTCCTCCACATCTCCATGTACATGTGTATTAGGTATATCGTCTACAGAATATCTGAAGAACTTTGGAACCACAAACTGCCAGTCATTCTTTGTCAAGACTAATACACCAAAGATATCATGTATACCTGTCAGGTATTCCAAGTTCTTCCCCTGAGTCACGGCAAAGGCCTCAATATCTCTTTCCTCCATCAGGCACTGAACCCTTTCTATAAGTTCCGACCTCATAGGAAACAGTGGGGATACCAGGCTTTAATATGTGGGATCCCAAAAAGATAGACAGATATGGGTCTCCAGTCCTTGCTTATGGCAGTGGTAGAAAACACCTGGATGGTATCAACGGCGACCATGAAATACCTTCTGACCGGTCTGGTGTTAATCAACCTATACAGATATAGGAATGGAGGTCTGAAAAAATTAATAGGTGCCATAAGGCAGGCAGCGGATCGAATCCCTATGAAGTTCAAAAGCCGGATCGTCTACGGTATGACCATATCAGGGATTATAGCTACCGCAACATTCAACAGTGCCGGTATAGCAGCAGCTGCAGGAATAACCGTATACATAATCTTCAAAATCTGGAATCAAGAGGTCGAAGAGCCTGAAAAGATAGGAGGTGTAAGCGGATTTATCGGATATATCATCCAGATATCGGCAGTTTTAACGGGTCTAGCAGCAATATTTTGGAACCTAGAGATACTGAACAGTCTTGCAGCACTATATATCTACCTAGTGATCTTCTGGAAAATCTAGAAGAGGGTAAAAAATGTTTATCGAGAGCCTAGAATGCATCAGATGCGGCGAAGAATACAGTCCAAAGAAAATCAGATACAGGTGCAAGTGTGGAGGAAGCCTGGATGTCAGCTACGACTACAGCCAGATAAGCAAAAAGCTCAACTGGCAGAAGCTCAAATCTAGGAACTTCGACCACCACAGGTACAAGGAGTTCTACCCCGTTCTACAGAACCAGAACTATGTATCCCTGGGAGAAGGGGGTACACCGCTGATAAAGGCCTCCACAATAGGAGCAAAACTAGGTTTAGAGGAGCTCTACTTTAAGATAGAAGGTATGAACCCTACAGGCAGTTTCAAAGATAGAGGTACCTGTGTAGAGATCGGTAAGGCATTGGACTTCGGGAAAAAACATATAGCAGTGGCCTCTACAGGGAACATGGGTAGTTCGATCGCCGCATACTGTGCAAGGGCAGGAGTTGAGGCAAACATATTCACACCGAGAGAGGTGCCCGAGATAAAGATGAAGCAGATGAAAAGCCATGGAGCCAATATCATAAAGGTAGACGGAGACTATGCAAAAGCTGCAGATAGAGCATTCCAGGCGCACGAGGAGCGGGGGTGGTATCTAATGGGAGACTACGCATACAGAGGAGAAGGAGAGAAGAGCGTCGGGTTTGAGATAATAGACCAGATACATGCGGACAAGGTAGTTCTGCCCGTAGGTAATGGAACACTTCTACACGGGACATGGAAAGGTATAAAAGAGATGCAGAAAGTAGGATTAGCAAATGAAAGACCAAAAATGGTAGGTATACAGGCATCAGGGTGTTCTACAGTTTCAAAAGCTTTTAAAGAAGATCTTGAAGAAGTTCCAGAGGTTGAAAATCCCGACACAGTGGCAGGAGCAATAGCCTGCGGAGATCCGCTGGACGGGAAGCCGGCGCTAGAAGCTATAAGAGATTCAGGTGGTTTTGCCGACGACTTCATGGATGAAAAGCTTATAGAGGCAAAGAAAATGCTTGCAGAGCTGGAAGGTATCTACGCAGAGGAGAGCTGTGGAACCGCTCTTGCAGGGATAAAGGAGAATCTGGATAGGTTTGATGCTGGAGAGACTGTCGTCTGTGTAATCACTGGTCACGGCCTGAAGACCTAGGTATAACGCTGTTATAGAGGTGGAAAATCCACCGGAGTAGGTCATAAAGGATCTTCCGCACCAAAACTATTAATCCCTCCCTCCACAATTTTCTGACATTATGAGTCTAAAAGACCGGTTCGGTCACAGACAGCTTACTGAGTATGAATCAAAGGAGGTTCTCAGAGAAAAAGGAATACCTGTAGTAAAAGAGGAACTGGCAACTACCTCAGAGGAAGCGCTAGAGATAGCTGAGAATATAGGAGTTCCGGTTGTGCTGAAGGTTGAGTCAAGAGAGGTACAGCACAAGACCGATGCAGGCGGCGTGAAGATTGTCGAAGACCTGGAAGAGGTCGAAGAGGCTTTCAGGGATATCGAGGAAAGTGTGAAAGGACATAAACCAGGCGCAGATATAGACGGCATACTTGTAGAAGAGAAACTCGAGGGAGACGAGTTTATCGTTGGCCTGAATACCGATCCACAGTTCGGCCATACCCTAATGTTTGGTCTAGGAGGCATATATGTAGAGGTATTCAAAGATGTTTCCTTCCGAATTGTGCCTGTCGATGAGATGGATATAGATTCAATGATAGAGGATCTGAAGTCCAAACCTCTCCTAAAAGGAGTTAGAGGGAAAGAACCGGTAGATATGGATAAACTGAAATCAGTACTGATGAAGATCTCCGATCTGGGGAAGGAGCACCCGGAGATAGAGGAGCTGGATATAAATCCCCTATTTGTAAACGGCAGTACTATAAAAGCGGCAGATGCACTCATAGAGCTAGAGTGATAATTCATGTCAATAGACAAGTTCTTTAACCCGGAAAATATCGCAGTTATAGGAGCATCAAGGAGCAAGGGTTCAATAGGCTACTCCATACTGAAGAACCTGAAAGAAAGCTTCAAAGGAGAGCTGTTTGCAGTTAACCCAAACGCCGAAGAGATACTCGGGTACAAGAGCTACGGAAGCGTGAAAGATATCCCGGAACAGGTGGAACAGGCTGTAGTGGCTCTACCTCCCAAGATAGCCAACAAGGCAGTAGAACAGTGTGTGGAAGAGGGAGTATCTGCTGTGACTGTGGTGACCGCAGGATACAAGGAAGCAGGTGAAGAAGGGCGGAAGAGAGAGGAAGAGCTCAAGGAGATAGTCAAGGATACCGATACAGACCTTCTTGGCCCTAACTGCCTGGGTATCTGGGACGCATATTCAGGAGTCGATACACTATTCCTTCCAACGGGAAAGATCCAGAAGCCAGATAAAGGAGATATAGCGCTCATATCACAGTCTGGGTCGGTTGGTTCCTCTCTACTGGATGTCGGAGCAGAAAAAGGGATAGGATTCTCAAGGTTTGTGTCCTACGGGAACCAGGCAGTATTGAGCGAGACAGATATACTGGAATGGCTGGCAGAGGACAGCCAGACAAGCGCTATAGCTGTATACATGGAAGGTGCGAAGAACGCAAGGAGATTCTACAAAAAAGCAAAAGAGCTCAGCCTGGACAAACCTATAACTCTGCTGAAGGCAGGGAAGTTCAAGTCCGGAATGGAAGCAGCAAGTTCGCACACTGGTTCGCTAGCCGGGAGTTACCAGGTATACAACGGTGCTTTCAAACAGGCAGGTGTGGTAGAAGCTAAAACTATCGAGGAATTGTTTGACCTCTCCAAGATACTTGCATACCAGGAGCCTATGGAGAAAGGCAAGATAGCAGTAGTAACCAACGGAGGAGGATACGGAGTTATAAGCTCTGATGCAGTGGAGTCCAGAGATATGGAGCTAGCAAACCTCGCCCCTGTGACTATAAAAAAAATTAAAGAGGTTTTACCTAATTTCGCCAACGTCACAAACCCTGTGGATATAGTGGGAGATGCAGACAGCGAAAGATATAGGAAAGTACTGGAAGCTATAGAAGAAGATCCTGAAGTAGATGCAGTACTGGCCATAACCCTTTTACAGACCGCTCCAATGGAACCTAAAATAGTAGAGTATCTAGAGGAATTCAACGAGAATACAGACCAGGCAGTCGCAGGGTGTATGGTGGGCGGAAAGTACACCAGCAGGCATATGAAAAAAATGGAAAGCTCCAATTTCCCTGTCTTCCCCAACCCAGAGAGAGCCATAAGAGCTCTGGAGGGTCTGTTCCAGTACGGAACGTGGAAGTCAGATAGAAGATGATAGCCTTAACTTCAGAACCTATACTTTCTAAATATAAATTATAAACCTTTTAAACTTCAGTTATTAAATTGAGGGTGTGATTTACAATGGAAGCAAAACAGTGTAAAAAAATAGATGATGAAAGAGTTAACAAGAACAAACCCGGCTCAATGGATCTTCTGAAGTTCTTTGGGAAAAAGTGGACTCTTTTGATACTCAGAAACCTCAAAGAGCACAACAAGAGGCGATTCAACGAAATACTTGAGGATCTTGATGGCATAAGTCCAAAAACTCTATCAGAAAGGCTTAAGGAGTTCAGATCGCTTAATATTCTGGAGAAGGAAAAATTCAAGGAAGTCCCTCCAAGAACAGAATACAGGCTTACTGACAAGGGTAGAGAGCTTATAGACTGCTTCAGATGTATGGACAAGTGGATGGACAAGTACAACCTTGAGCCAGAGCCTAATTAAGAACT
>CAZWHR010000059.1:0-6074 GCA_964633675.1 uncultured archaeon
AACCTATCCATTTTGCTCCACTGCTGTCATCCGAGAGGTCGATCCTGTCACCGCTTTGTCTCTCTCCTGTAAACCCTTCGCCTCCTTCCTGTCCAGGAGTTACCCTGAGGCTCTGGAACTCGCCGTTCTTCTTGTTGACCTGTATGTCTGATCCGGTTCCGTCGCATCTTGGGCCGTCCTTGAACTGCATCGCTGCCTTGCCCTTCTGTTTTGTGAGGCGGACCTCTCCACATTTCTCTATATCCAGCTTGCACTGGTTGTTGGTTACTACAAAGTATCCCTTGTCCGGCTGTAGCTTGTCGTCCATATCGTAGGTCTCCCATTCTCCCTCGGAGAAGTGCCATGCATATCCTCCTTTCTTCTTCTGGAAGGTGCAGTCTCCTTCGATCTCCTCAAGGCTTGTCATGTAGGGGACGGATATAGTGTTCCTGCCTGCCTTTAGATTATGATCCGAGGGAGTGCTCTTAAGCTCGTGACCGCTGATAGTTACGGTACATCTGTCTTTGAACTCAAGGAAGTACCCGGTCTCAGGTTTGATTATCTCCGATTTCTTGTTCTCTCCACCATCAATATACAGTGCCTTGTCCCTTGCAAGCTCATCCTTGCACTTTCTCCTTATACTGTCCATCAGTATGCTTCCCATTCCATAGGCGGATACTAGGTTCCAACCAGGGGTGAAGCCGAACCTTACATCCTTCCTAAGGGAGGATCTGTCCCCACCTCCCGGTATTGGAGGGGATTCAAGCCCTACGTCCTCAGGTTTCTCCTCAGACTGGACTTTCACCTTCTTTATCTTACTGTCAGTGTTCTCATTACTGTCCACGACCTGTAGCAGTATCTGGTGCTCTCCTGACTCCTCAAACATCTGCGATATCTCCTTGTCGTTGCTGACCTCTTCACCGTTGATAAACCACCTGTATCTCTCTATATCTTCATCAGGATCGCTGCTTGGATCCGCATTAAACACTACTTCCTGACCCTTCTGAGGATTTAGATCGGAAGCATCAAAGTTAGCCTTGGGAGAATCACCCTTCTTCTCCTCTTCCTCGTTCACATAAAACGTTTCTGTAGTGGTGGAATGCTGACCGGTGCTGTCTTCAACCCTTAAAATAACCTTTTGTGAGCCTGAAGAGGAATAGACATAACCTATCTTTGGAGAACTGTAGTCGAAACCCCCGTCACTGTCCACATCCCACTTGTAGCTTTCTATATCTCCGTTAGCATCCTGGCTTACAGAGCCATCTAGGATAACTACCGTACTTGTATCTCTATCCTCCGGACTTATAGATATGTCGGCTTCTGGAGGCTCACTTTCTTCTGAAAGTCCTACCTCAACCTCTTTAGATTTACGGATCTTGAATCCATCATCGTCAACCACCTCTAGGGCTACTTCATAATCCCCTGACTCCTCGAAACGTTTCTCCAGTACCAGTGACGATGCTGGCTGAGGCACATTATCGATGAACCATCTTACATCAGTTATGTTTCCGTCAGGATCACTGCTTAAAGTCCCATCGAACTCGGTCTTCTTGTTGACTTCAGGGTTGTCGGTTGCTACCTTAAAGTCAGCTGTAGGAGCTATACTTACATCCTCCAGATCCCTCTCTGTTACAGCCCATGAGAAGCTGACATTAAGGGCTACCTCTTCTGCTGCAAGTTCACCGTTATTGTACATTACCTCGGCTCTGACCTGTTTCACACCTTTTTCAGGGAATACGAGATTAACCTCCGACTCATCTCCTGCATGGACCTGATTATCGTCCACATACCACCTGTAGTTCGATACTTTCTTACCCTGAGAGGTGTTAGCGTCCGCACTGAACGTTACAGGCTTTCCAGCCTCAGGAGTCTTAGGACTCCAGTCCAGATCAAGCGTCTTGCTCTCTGCACCTACCTTCACAGTCTTCTCGGCCTCGTCCGTCTTTCCTCCAAAGTCCTTGACCCTTAAGACAATCCTGTAGTCTCTAGGGCTTGAAGGAGTGAACTCGAAGAAGCTGCTGTTATGGGATTCCTTTGCAAGCTCTCCGTCCACGAACCAGCTGTACTTGAATATATCTCCATCAGGATCATTACTATTCTCCGCATTGAACAGAATAGGATTTCCTCTAGAGGGTGAGAGCGGTGTCATATCCATCTTTGCTTTTGGAGCTTTGTTATCTTGGGAATCCTCATTTGTTCCTATAACTGCAAGTTCCTTTTCAGCGGTATCCTTGTTCCCCTGTGAATCGGTTACTTCCAGTCTAAACGTATGCATACCTGCTCTGGATTCATCTAAAGTATGTGCTATTACCTTACCGGTACCTATATCCTCACCGTCCATCTTCCACCGGTAGCTGTCTATATCAAGGCTTCCGGATTTCGAGTCCGAGGCATCCAGAACTATCTCTGTTCCGGTCTTGAGAAAGTCCTCTGCTCCTTCCTGAGATACAGAGAAATTAGCCTCAAGATTCTTTCCTCCCAGTTCTATAAGCTGTGCTGTGGAACCGGTCTCCCCGTCCTTACTGACCTTAAGTGCTGCAACAAGGCTTTTCTTTGAACCTTTATCTATCTCTATCGTTCTCTCCTTCTCGGACTGGATCACACCGTTCACAAACCAGCTGTATTCTCCACCTTCAACTTCTTCAGCCTCTAGAGATATGGTGTCCCCCTCTATCTCATATGTGAAAGAAGCCATATGTGACGCAGCTGCGGCTGTGTGTAGAACCAAGACTAATGAACCGAGTACTGCAAAGCTCTTCAGCAGTGTCTCTAGTTTTCCACCCATCTATATCACAGTATTTTTGTCCTCACAGTTTAAACCTTTCTCCTAGTCCGACCTATTCCAGAGTACACTTCCCATCCTTCAACGTTATCTCTGTATCTCTACATCTGTTCACTCCAGCACAGCTCTTTGGTCTATAATCAGCTAGTTCTTCTTGGTAGCTCTCCCAATCATCCTTGTAGTCTTGATGTATTGCTATTGTTTCCCCCCCACTGCTACAGCTACAGAGCCCTTTATTGACCTTTATACATTCTGATGCATTTGATGCCTCCTTTGCCTCGGGTAGAGGTGGCTCTGGCTTAGATCCTGTTCTGGAGGTTAGAGAAAGCTCACAGTTGTTCTTTGACTTGACGTAGTATCCTTTAGCAGGGTGGAGCTTGCTGTTTGTCCCGGGATTGTTCCACCCTGAACCGGTGTAATGCCAGATCTTGTGCTCTTTGAACTTCTCGAGTCTGCAGTTGTTCTTTATCTCGTTAAGGGTTGTGTTGAATGGAGTGGATATCATGTTCCACCCTCTGCTGATCTTCCTTCTGATGTTCCTTTTTCTGTGATAGGATGGCTCTAAAACCGCTTCACATTCCGTCTCTAGGCTTACAAAGTATCCGGTACCCGGGTTGAGTACGTTGCTGTGCTTCCAGTCGCCTCCTTTGTAGTACCAGTTCTTGAATCCCTGGAACTCTATCAGTCCACAGTCGTTTTCTATACCCTCCATGGAAACTGGCTGTGGTGTTGATAGCATGTTCCATCCTGCATGTAGGTTCAGGATATCAGACCGATTCCTTATATGCTGTTTCTGGAACTTTAGAGTCTCTGAAATGTTTTTGTCGGAGAAGTCCTTATCTTCTGGCACGTTGCGGAGAAGAACCTGTAGTTCTAGAGGGCCAGCATGTTTTAGGTTATTAAATGACAGTGTTCCTTCACTTTCATCCATAGGTAGCTGTTTTTCTCTAATGCCCTGATTGTCCACATTTAATCTGGCCTTGTAATATCCTGGTTGTGTTACCTTATAATCTATTGTTACCGGTTCTTTGGCTGGTTTGAAGCTATCATTGGTGAACTCTGCCCATGCTGGAAGATCATTGGCGGAAACAGGATGTTCTTCTATGCTGAACTGTTCGCTGTCAACCACGATCTCTTCTTTATCCTCTTCTCCGAGAACCTGTATTAGTTCCACCTTTGCATCTCCAGCTTCTTTGAATATATGGGTCTTTGAACCTCTGCTTTTGGTTATCTTCTTTCCTGCGACTTTTTTCCCATCAAGGTAGAAGTCCATCCGGTAGATTCCTTCACTGTTTATGAACTGTTTTACCGTTACTTCTTCGTCTATATAGTAGGAGTCTTTGTCTGTTTCTAGCCTACCGAACTTTGCCTCTATGCGTGCCTGGTCTTTTGCTAGAGTGTTGCCGTTTCTCTTTAGTACGGCTTCTATGATTCCGGATTCTTCTCTAAACCGCTGAGGTATCTGTCCTCTGATAGAACCTTCTCTGATGCTGTTTTCACCTAGCTTGTTCCTATTTGAGTTGTACCATTCGACCTTGCATGTGTCGTCTTCTCCGCATTCGGAATCCAGATGGAACTTTACTCCGACCTGTTTATTGTAGGGGAAGGTATCCTTTGGGAAATATATGTTGCTGCCACCGACCTCTACCTTGGACTCATCTATCTTCAGGTCTCTCTCAGGTGTCTCAAGCATAAGTTCTGCTCTGATGTTTAGACCTCCCTGAAGTTCTGGCGCCTCTATGAATCCCTGTCTATCTTTACCTGTTAGAGAGGTTGATCCCTTCTTTTCCTGCTCCTTGCTTCCGTTTCCTAGTTTCTCCAGATCCGAGTACCAGTCCACCCGGAGGTTAACGTCTCTGGATACATTTTCGTCTATCCAGTACCTCAGTTTTGCGTCCTCGCCTGGCTTGTATTTGTTCTTATCAAAGGCTATGCTTCCTCTCTTGTTTTTATCCGTTACAAAGGCCCTGGATTTATCTAAAGTTTCTACTTCGTCTATCCTGCCTCTTAGAGTATTACGCTGGGCGTTCACTCTTAAGAAGCTGTGAACTATGTGACCTCCTCCTCCACTGCGGGCCTTCATACGTTTCTTCATCCATATCTGATCCCCGTATCGGTTAAATTCCGCCTGATATTTGGCGTTTACATTTGTGCCGGACATATCGAGTTCGGCGATCGTGTGCCAGTCTCCGTCAACAGGGATGGAAGAGCCAGAATCGTTTATTGTCTTATCTATGTCAGCACCGTCCTCTTTCCAGGTGTTAGAATGGTGGATTTGTACGTTATTATCCTTCAGATCTACATCCAGGTCATGTATGCTTAATGTGCCTGATGTGCTGCCTTTAACATCAGCTGGAAGGATATCATCCTCCATTTTGGTTAAGCCGAACTGGGCTGACGAGTAACCGGACGCCCTCCTGACTTCATAACGTTCAGGGTTTAACAGGTAGTATCCTCCCCTGCCTGCTCTGATAATTTCCTGTTGATGGAGCCGGTTAATGGAGTTTTTGAGGGTTGAGTCATCCAGACCTGTTTCTTCCTTTAGTTCATCAAGGGATTTAAACCCTTTTTCTTTCCCGTTCCTTTCTGTTGGGGTTGCCGGCAGTAGGGCCACTATCACTTTTTGATCCGGTTTATTCCTATTAGAAGATAGATGGAAAGGATGAGGTACGAATTTGCTTTCCATATACCGGTTAATTGTGCTTCTCGTGAGGAAGGGAAGTGCAACGTTGTTTTCCCCTCCCAGATTTGAGGGAAGAACTTGTCTTCCGTTATATACGAGCGTTCTTGTTTCTTCCGGATTGTTACTGTCTTTTCCAGTTTCGCTCTTGCAGTCCCCTATCTCGTTGGGGCCTCCTGGGCATACACTGCTGTACTCCCATTTATATTCGAAACTCTTGCTTTTCAGGTTCTTTATCTCCTGTAGCTTGGCAGTTATAGGACCTTCCTCATTAAACTGTTTCTTAATAACGCCCTTGTTGTCACCTGTTAGGATGGAGGAGCCTCTAAATTCGCCTTCCTGCTCCCATAGAACCCTGTATTCTTTTTCTTTATCCACAATATACTCAAGCTCTACCGGTTTATCCGTGCCTGCAAATTCTGATTTAAGGTTTATAGAGGCTGTGGCTTTAGAACTGTCCTTATTAACTGTATTGGGCAACTCTATAGCCAGGCCAAGAGACAAGAGAAGAGAGAATGCTACACTAAGAACTAGAAGAGACTTTCCTTTGTTGCAAACTCTTTCAGACCTTACCATATCTTATTCACCTCCACCTGGTATCGATACAATCGTCCAGTCGTTTGTTCCCTCTAT
>CAZWHR010000060.1:0-6074 GCA_964633675.1 uncultured archaeon
GTTTAAAGATGGGAGTAGAACAGGGAGTCATAAATTATGGGAGATATACAGATAATCCTGCCGGACGGTTCCGAGAGGAAGGTGGAGGAAGGCGCAACCATACAAGATGTAGCCTACAGTATCGGGACAGGGCTGGGAGACGACTGTATAGCAGGGAAGATAGACGGAGAGCTCGTGGCAAAGGAGGAAGAAGTAGAGGATGGAGCCAGTATAGAGATAGTTACACCGCAGTCCGATGATTATCTTAATGTTCTTAGGCATTCAGCAGCGCATGTGTTAGCGCAGGCAGTCCAGAGACTGTATCCAGACGCAAAAATTGGTATGGGCCCCTGGACGGACGAAGGATTCTATTACGACTTTGACAACCTTGATATAGACAAGGAGGACTTCGAGCGAATCGAAGCAGAGATGCAGAAAATAATTGATCAAGATCTGGAGATAGAGAGAGTGGAACCTGACTCCGAGAAAGAGGCCGAGGATATACTTGAGGGAGAACCTTACAAAAAGGAGCTTCTTGAGGAATTCAGACAGGAAGGAAAGGACATAAGCTTCTACAGGCAGGGAGAGTTCATTGACCTATGTAAGGGGCCTCACCTGGATTCCACCGGCGAAATAAACGCATTCAAATTGCTGAGCGTTGCAGCTGCATACTGGAAAGGCGATGAGGAGAACAAGATGCTTACACGTATCTATGCCACCGCATTTCCGAATAAATCTCAGCTTCAGGAGTTTATAGAAAAAAGGAAAGAGGCAGAAAAAAGAGATCACAGAAAAATCGGGAAGGAGATGGATCTGTTCTCTATACCTCCTCACTCTCCTGGCTGCGCCCACTTCCACCCTAAAGGCATGATACTGCGTAGAGAACTTGAAGAATTCATACGTGAGAAGAATAGAGAACTAGGCTACAGAGAGGTATGGACTCCAGAACTGAATAAAACCGAGTTATGGAAGAAAACCGGACACTATGAGCATTTCAAAGAGGAGAATGAAATGTTTGCATGGGAGCAGAACGATGAGACAGAGTACGGACTAAAGCCTATGAACTGCGCAAACCATTCTCATATATACAATTCCCAGAAGAGATCCTACCGAGACTTACCAATAAAGCTTTCAGAGTTCGGAACCTGTTACAGAAACGAACAGAGCGGAGAACTCTCAGGCTTGTTCCGAGTACGAGGATTCACCCAGGATGATGGCCATGCATATATAAGACGCAACCAGATAGAGCAGGAAATACTCCAGACACTAGCTATTATTGAAGAAACCTACAATACACTAGGCTTCAACCTCCAATATGGCCTAGAAACTAGGCCAGAGAACTCCCTGGGAGATATAGATCTGTGGAATCATGCTGAAGAAAGTCTAAAATCAGCTTTAGAGAGTAAGAAAATCGATTATATTGTTGAAGAAGGAGAAGGAGCGTTTTATGGCCCTAAGATCAGTGTTATAGTTGAAGACGCTATAGGAAGGGAATGGCAGGTAGGAACAGTACAGCTGGATTTTGTACAGCCAGAGAGACTTAACCTCACCTATAGAGGTCAAGATAATGAAGAACATAGGCCTGTTATGATTCACAGAGCGATTCTGGGCACCTTTGAGAGGTTTATGGGTGTCATGGTAGAACATTTCGCAGGCAATTTCCCAACCTGGCTTGCCCCAGAACAGGTTAGAATCCTACCTATAAGCGATGACCAGATGGGCTATGCTAAAGAGGTACAGGAGAAGCTGTCAGAATTTAGAGTCGAGGTTGAGGAAAGGAGCTGGACTCTCGGGAAGAAGATTCAGACAGCGCACGACGACAGAGTTCCTTACATGGTAATAGTAGGAGGGAACGAGGAAGAAGAAGGAACTATCTCTGTAAGAGATAGAGAGGAGCGTGAAGAAAAAGGTATAGCTCCTGAGGAGTTTGTGTCTCATCTTGAAAAAGAGGTAGAAGAAAAAGAAGTAGAACCAAGTTTCCTGAGATAGTGAAGTTAACAAAGTCCTTTTAACCAGCAGCAAGCCCCTCTTTTTACGTTTATTAAATAGCATAATGTAGAAATAAAGAAATATTTAAAAAAGTCGGATGAAATCCCATAGTTACTATGGTAGAATCGGAAAAATATGGCCGGATCGAGGCGGTAGAAGAGTTATGTAGTGCCTTGAAAGAAGTATCCGAGCAGAAAGAAGAATATAGAGAAGATGAACTGATTAAAGGTGTCTATGATGAGATGAGGAAAGACGGAAGAAAAAGACTGGTAGAGGATGCAAAGGAACATTATCCGAAATTTGAGGAAATAATAAGTTCGCCAAATGGAGGGCTCTTTAATGATGCAAAACAAGAGTGGGAAGAAAGAGAGAGTGATTTCTTTGAAATGGCGCTCTACGGAGAGTCAGATTTAGGTAGAGTGGATGCATTAGATTATGATTTTACCCCTGAAATTCTGAACATTATCTACGACCATGGAGACGAAGAATACTCTAGTTTAGTCCGCCTATTCGTAGAAGAATACACAAAAGAGTTAGATATGTGGGCGGAAGGATTTAAAATAGCCAGTAGAGGAAATAATACCAGTCATGCAAGAAAAATACAGACCAGCCTTATGAGTAACGCCAAAGATAGGCTTGAGAAATTAGGCTTCCGGAAAAATATAACCACCTCCCATCCTGTCGCCCAGTGGTATTTTAAGGAAAATGATGCTAGAGATTTTTTTGACCTCATAACCTCTAGTATTAATCACAGAGAACCTATTGATCCGGGAAGTATAGAAATTTACTTCACCGCGGAGGCAAAGGCACTGGGTGAAGTAGATGATCTGCCAGAGGATTTCGAAGAGAGAGTTTCAACCCGTCAGAGGCTGGTAAAATACCTTATACAGAAAGATAATTCCAGAAATCTGGCGGACTACAATGAACAGGCTAAAAGTGGGGAAGAGGATGAAGGAGAGAAAAATGAGGTCACTCAAAATCAGTATCCTTCAGACGGTGAAGGGTTAAACCCTGAATTCTAAAACCGGAGATCGAATAATGACATCAGAAAACTATTCTGAAACTGGAAAAATACCCGCTAACCTAGAAAAGCACTATATCTATATGATAGATGCCATAGGTTCTGAGACCGCGGAGAAAGCTCGGGAGAAAATTCCGGAACTTGACAAGATATTGGAGGAAGAGATTAAGGACGGTGGAAGACTGCATATTAACCCTTCCAGTCCTGTGGAGAGGTTTACAAACGAAAATAACGCCGGATACAGACATAAGGAAAACTGGGCAGAGCAATACGAGAACGTTGCTTTCAGGGTTCTAAACCGATACAAACACCTGGAAATAGGAGAATTTGAGGACGACAAGATAGGATACGCCAAGATGGTCGAATCGGTAAGAGATGTCTACTACAGAGAGCTAAAGGAGTGGTACAAACATTACAATAACAATCGCAGTAGGAAAATCGAAGATTCTGAGGAGGAGCTAAGAGAAATAGGTTTAGAGACGTATCTTAGCCCCGAACCTAGAGAAGACCTTGACTTCTTCAGAGAAGCAACCTACGAATTTTTAAGGAATGGGGATCCTCTTCTTTCACCGGTACTGGAGTTTCTAAAAGCATCAGAGATAAAGATTGTAGAAGAGAATGAAAAAATCCCGAACTCACAGAGAGATGAGGTTGAGATACGTTATAAGGTTGTAGGATATTTCAAAAGACTAGTTGAAAAAAACACAATAGTGGAGAACAGTAGCTATTAGTTAGAGATAAAAGTTTTCTCAGTCCTTCCATTTAATTGAACATCCTTGGGAGGGGAGGAACTCTTTCTCTACCTTTTCTCTATTGATCACTTTCTCTATTACCTCGCGCATATGGTGCTTATCAGGTTCTTCCTCAGGATCAAGCGCGTCATCTAACCTTCCATGGTACACCAGCCTGAACTCTCCACCGTCATTTTTGAACAGAAACGGATCAGGGGTACATACAGCGCCGTAGTCTCTCGCCACTTCCTGGCTCTCATCTCTAAGATAGGCATCATAATCTACCTTACCCTTTTCTACCAGTTCCTGCATCTTCTCAAAGGAATCCTTCGGATAGTTCTCGGAGTCGTTGGAATTTATTCCTACTACAGCGACTTCTTCGTAGTCCTCTGCTATCTGATTTAGGACAGGCATCTTGGCTTTTGCGTAGGGGCAGTGGTTGCAGGTAAATACTACAAGTAGGGCTTTCTTGTCCTTAAAGCTGTCCAGAGACTTCCTCTCTCCATCTGTTCCTTTCAGTTCAAAATCAGGAGCAAGATCTCCCTTCTGAAGTTCTTCAGTAGTGGATTTTTTAAGGGTCATCTGGAACACCAACTTCAGATTCTACAGCATAGTTTAATAAAATAAGGGAAAAAAATTCTGTTAAGATGAAGATGCTCACAGCAGCGGACTTCCACGATGAGGAGGAACTTATAGAGAGCGTGGTTGAAGAAGCTAACAATGGAGGATACGACCTGTTCTTGGCGCCAGGGGACTTCACAACAGTGGAATCCTACAAGTCCCTCATGGACCCTATCAAGATACCTAAATTAGCCTGCACAGGTAACTGGGACTTCAACTTCACCCCCCCAGAGAAGGACGACTATGAACATCTCTTCAACTACATGAAAATCGACTTCGAAGGATACAAATTGGTTCTCCTAGGCGCAATATTTCCCGACAACTTTATACGCGATATAAAGGACTGGGTAGATGGACATAACAACCGCAAACTGCTTTTTATGTCACATTATCCTCCAAGAAGAGTAGCTGACGCAACCGTATCAGGAAACAGGGCGGGTATGCAGGGGTTCAGGAAACTTATAATGAGGTTAAAACCTGCTGCATGGTTCTGCGGCCATATTCATGAATGTTTTGGCCAGTATAACTTGAGGAAGACTGAAGTATTCAACTGTGCTGTAGAGGAATCTCAGAAATGCTTCTCTATAGAACTAGGAGAGAGCGGAGTTGAAGAGACAGAAGAGGTGGAGCTAAAATGAGGATAAAGAAGAAAAATTCCGAGAAATTAAGGCCTGACAGCACTTCTACAGCACGGGACTATCCATTAGAAGAGTCCAACATGTCTATTTCTGTAATGGAAATAGATGGAACGCATGAGGTAGAGCCGGATAGAGATACCGCCTATTTTGTCCTGGCGGGAGATGGACATGTGCATCTTAAGGGGAATATAAAGCAACTGGAGGCAGAGGATGTAATCTACACAGGGAGGAGAAAACATGTCCTTGAAGGAACTATTAAGGTTCTGAAGCTTCAGACTAGTTCCCCTTCATAACCATTTTACGGAGACGGGTTGAAGATATATTCTTGGCAGGGATCTCAGGTATCCTGACGACCTCAACATCGAATCCTCTGTCTCGCAGGTCTTTCTCAAGTTTTTCCCCATCAAAGTCCTGATCATATCCGAGGGTCACTACGTCCGGGTCTACCTTTTCCATCGTCCTGTAAATATGGCTCTCAGGGTCTTCAAAACCCAGAAAGGCGCGGTCAACCACCTCAAGAGCCTCCACCATCTTAAGCCTTTCTTCCTCCTCCAAGACCGGATCTTTGTCTATTAGGCTGTCTCTAGAGAGGACAACGGTAAGATGATTCCCAAGTTCTCTGGACTTCCTGAGATAATAGAGGTGTCCCGGATGTAGCAGATCAAATACTCCATTCGCCAGGATTTTTCTCTCTTTTTTCTCCAGCATATAGTTTAAAAGCTGGTTGATAAATAAAAATATTCGGAATATAGTTGGGTTTTGGACTCCTGTCGAGCTTGGCTGGAGTGGAGCAATCGTTAAACTGCCATGCAGTTTAACTCGATTGACCGAAATCTTCAATTTTGGGAGCAGATGAACTTCCGGTCGAACCGCTCCCTTATAAGGCGGGCTCGTAGTTCAGCCTGGCAGAACGCTTCCTTGGCATGGAAGAGGCCCGGGGTTCAAATCCCCGCGAGTCCACTCACTTTTTTCGCCCTCTCGCTCCAGGGAATTTAATGAAGACGTTTCTCGAAGCTAGAAGCACACAGGTTCAAAAACCCTGCTACGAGTCAACTTTTTCCCCTCTCTCACGACTTAAAACCGATCGATTCGTAA
>CAZWHR010000061.1:0-6019 GCA_964633675.1 uncultured archaeon
TTCTAGGACATTTCAGCACGAATCCGTGGTCCTCCACAACTATCCCTACGTTGCTTCCCACAAGCTTTGAGAGGATTCTTGCAAATATCCTGCAGAGCGCATCGTTGACCTTCCTTCCATAGATGGAGTGGAAAACCAGGTTGAGCTTGTTCTCCTCGTCCACGGTCCTCTCCACGAATATCTTCTTGTCTGTAGGTACAAATCCCATGTAGTCGTACTGCTCCCGTATATAGCTGAATATGGAGTTCGCGGTGTTGTTGTCCAGGTAGTAGCTCCCGTGCATCCAGTCCACTACCTCCTCTCTTTCGTAGCCCCTCTCTATCTGCTCTGCAACTCTTCCCCTGAATTCTCCTATGTTCCGCGCCAGATCGTAGGAGAGCGGAAGCATCTCCGAGAACCATGAAGGGACTGTGGGGGCCTTCTCAGGAACGGAATCCACGTAGACCTTCATCCCCTTGGCGTACTGGAACATGTAGGTGTTGCCTCCCAGGACGAAGACATCCCCCTTTGTCAGACGGTCCAGGAATCCCTCGTCAAGGCTTCCGATGAACTTCTTGTTGTTCCTTGTGAAGACCTGGTAGCTGCTCTCGTCAGGTATGGTTCCTATATTTGTCATGTAGATAACTCTTGTCATCTTTCCACGGCTGGAGAATATCCTGGCGCCGTCCTCATCCGTATCCCTCCATATTTTGCCGTAGACATGTTGGTCCTCGAGAGAGGCGTACTCACCTGCAAGATAGTTCATGGTATCCTCGTACTCCTCTCTTTCTAGATCTCTAAAGTTGTAGGATCTTCTTATCATTTCAAATGCCTCGTCGACCTTCCACTTCCGGTTGCAGGCCATACCTACAAGGTGCTGCGCCATCACATCCAGAGAGTTTTCTGGAATCTTCACCCTGTCAAGGTTGTCCTCCTTTGCATCCTTCAACAGTACAGAGCATTCTAGGGCATCGTCCCTGTCCATAACCACCATTCTTCCCTTTGCGGTCTCACCGAGCTTGTGGCCTGATCTTCCAATCCTCTGGACTCCTCTGGCAACACCTTTGGGAGAGCCCATCTGTATCACCAGGTCTATGTATCCTATATCTATACCCAGCTCCAGAGAGGTCGAGGTGACAGCAACCTCCAGCTCTCCCTGTTTCAGGGATTCCTCCACATTTATCCTCTCCTCCCTCGACATGGAGGAATGGTGAGCCCCTATATTATCCTCATAGAAGTCAGGGAAGCGTTCTTTTAGAGTCTTTACAACTCTCTCGGTGGCTGCTCTTGTGTTAGTGAATATCAATGTGGATCTATGGTTTTTCACAAGTTCATGCATCTCTGTGTAAGTTCGGGCACGGGTCTCGTCCGGATCAGTATAGACCAAGTCCTCTACAGGGGTCAAGACCTGAAGATCCATCTCTTTAGAGGCTGCTACATCAACTATATTGCATCCTCGGTTCTGGAGCTTTCCATCTTCTTTCTCAAATCCTACCAGGTATTTGGCTATCTCCTCTATCGGTGCCTGGGTTGCAGACAGACCTATCCTTGTGAAGTCCTCGTTTGCCATATTTTGAAGCCTCTCCAGAGAAAGAGATAGGTGTACACCTCTCTTGTTGTCGCAGAGGCTGTGGATCTCATCAGTTATCACATACTTTACATCCTTAAGCTTCTCCTTGAATTTCGGAGCGTTCAATATTATCCCTAGTGTTTCAGGAGTGGTTATTAAGATGTGCGGGGGCTTTTTAAGCATCTTGGAGCGCTCCGACTGAGGGGTGTCCCCCGTCCTTACAGCCGACCTGACCTCCGGCATGTCGTATCCCTGCTCCTCCGCCTTCTCCTTTATGCCTTCCAGAGGTTCCTCCAGGTTGCGCTGTATATCGTTGTTCAGCGCGCGGAGAGGAGAAACATAAAGAACGTAAACCCTGTCCTCAAGATCTCCCTTATCCCCCATCATGAAAAGTTCATTAAGAGCAGATAGAAAAGCGGACAGTGTCTTCCCTGATCCGGTTGGAGCGCATATAAGGCTGTTCTCGTCCCTATGGATGAGGTCGAACGAATACTTCTGCGGAGGTGTAAGCTCCTCAAACCTCCCGCTGAACCATTCCTTCACATATGGCTCAAAGTCCTCAGGCAGGTCTTCTAGGGCCTCTTCCCGGTCTACAAAGCTTATATCAGGCATAGCAGACCTTCAAAATGAAGCAGCAAATCTTTATAAAAGAAGCGATTTCAGAATAGAAAGAGATGGATGAGGATTTCTTCAGAAGAGATACCGCAGATGTTGCAGAGAATCTGTTGGGCTGTGAACTAGTGCACGAGATGGGGGAGAAGAATATTAGAGGTAAGATAGTCGAAACCGAGGCATACTATGGGGATCATGTCGAAGATCCTGCTTCTCATGCAGAGAAGGGTAGGACGGAGAGGAATGCACCTATGTTTGGAAGTCCAGGCAGATCCTATATCTATGTATGCTACGGCATCCATCACATGTTCAATATCACGACAGAAGAAGAAAACCAAGCTGGAGCGGTCCTTATAAGGGCTGTAGAACCTATGGAGGGACTGGACAAAATGAGGGAGAACCGGGAAGTTGAGGGAAAGAAAAATTTGTGTAACGGTCCCGGAAAACTGTGTCAGGCATTAGACATAGACAAGAGCCACAACAGGGAAGATCTGACACAGGGGCATTTAAGGGTAGAATATGGAGATACACCTCAAGAAACATCGAAGTCTTCAAGGATAGGTATAACCGGTGGAGAAGATCTAGAGTGGAGGTTCTATGTTAAAGACAACCGTTTTGTCTCAAGAAGTTGAGGTGTCTTTTTAAAACTTTCTGTATAAGAGGGTTGTTAGAGGTCTTACAAAAAATGGTTGGAAAAATAGAGATAGATGTAGACGATGACGGGAAGATGAGTACAAACTCCAGCTTTGATCTTGCAACCACTGCAGTAGTTCTGGAGAAGGTCAAGCAGCAGATAGTCGGACGTGCACAGCTCCAGGCACAGGATGCCGAGGAAGGAGAAGCTGAAGAAGACAAAGAATAGTGCTTATAAGTAGTGGTTTCCTGATATTTTTTTTGCATTAGGGGAGTTCCTGTTCTTAGATAAAAAGACAGAGTAGGAGAGAAATATGTTTATACAGGATTCGGTGCACGGCTATATAGAACTGGGGGAGTTAGAAGAAAAGATTCTGTCTACTTCCACTTTTCAGAGGCTTAGACGTCTCAAACAGCTTGGTTTCACTTCGCTTGTCTATCCTTCTACGACACATACACGCTTTGAACATTCTATAGGTGCAATGCATCTTGCCTCTAGGTTTGCTAACCATCTAGGAGTTGAAAATGCAGAAAAGAAGCACCTAGAGGTTGCTGCCCTCCTTCATGACATAGGTCACGGCCCCTACTCCCATACAAGCGAATGGGTAATGAGGAATGGGGATATGACCCATGAAGAGTTCTCATGTAGAAAGATAGAGAGTAAAGAGATAAGTTCCATACTTGAAGATTATGGGATTAAACCAGGAAAGATAAAAAGCCTGATAAGTGGTAAAGGCCGGCTGGGGCAGATAATTGCCGGAGATATAGATGTGGACAGGATGGACTATCTCATGCGGGACAGCTACCATTCAGGGGTTGCCCATGGAACCATAGATGAAAGCACGGTAATAAGAGCTTCGAAAATGTATGAGGGGAAAGTAGTATTCCGTTCAAAGTTCAAACAGGCTATAGAGGGAGTTCTTACAGCCAGGCATTTCATGATACCCACACTTTACGAGCACAACGCCGCTAAAAGGGCTGAAAAAATGATGGAAAGAGCCATACAGGAGCTAGTGGAAGCTGGAGAGATCAAGACAGAGGATTTGGCGGAGGTGGATGACATAGATATGAAGGCAAAACTCAGGGAAACCAATATAGAAAAGGCACACTACCTTAATAAGAGGCTTGACAATAGAGACCTGTTCAAGACAGCGCTAAAGTGGGACAAATCCAAGATAACCAAGAAAGGCTTAACACAGATCGCAGACAATATAGATAATGAGTTAAAGCTGGAGAGGAGGATATCAGAAGAGGCCGGCGTAGATAGGAAGGATGTAATTCTGAACAAGCCCAATCTCCCTCGGAAGAAGGATAAAAACATAAAGATGTTGAAGAACGGAGAGATAATTGACCTTGGGGAGATATCTCCTCTTACACAGGCCATACATAGGTCCAAGTGGGAGAACACTTCGGTAGAGGTATATACCTCTGAAGAAAATATTCAAGAGGTTCAGGATGCAGCAAAGAAAGTCCTTGGCGAATACAAGGGCATACTTAAAAATTTCCTCTAAAGCTAGATTATACATGGCGGGATGGTGTACTGTCCGACTAGTTGAGTCGGGCATCACAGAAGATTTATGATCTTTCCATCCCGAAACTTTATGGCGGGATGGTGTAGTGGCCTATCATCGCTGCCTTGGGTGCAGTGGACCCCGGTTCAAATCCGGGTCCTGCCATATCCTACATCGGGGGGCCATATTCAGGTTCTCCAGTTCCTCCTTGAGCTCCTCCCCTTTCCTCATCAGGAACTATACTCAAATATATAACCAGCGCAACTAGTATAACTACAACTAGAGTCACAATTATAATCCAGAGAATTCCTCCGCTTGAACCCTCTCCAGAGCTAGTGCTTCCCTTATCCGGTGCCTCTTTCTCCGCATTACTTATCAGGTTCCCTAGTTTCGAAGCAGTTTCTTTAGCCTCAGAGAAAGACCGGGCTGCTTCCTGGTAATTTTCTTCTTCAATAGCCTGTTTAGCATCCTCTACGTTTGAACGGAGGCTATCAAGGTTCTCCTGAATTATATCAAGATTCCTTGAGTCTGCCCTACCCTCCAAAGCATCTACATCCGACTCAAACTCGCTTATCTTCCGCTCCAGATCAGGTATATCCTCTTCAACATTCTCTACAACTACAAGAGCTATATTAATACTGTCTTGAGCGCCTGAATCAGACCTTGCTGTAAGAACCGCCTCATTCTCTCCAGTATAATCACCAGGCGGAATGACACCAGTAGCTAGATCTATTGTAGGTGTTATTTCTCTTCCCGATTCAAGTACTAGAGGCTCGCCTTCATTACCAAGTCTCTGATCCACCTCGAGCTTGCTGCTTTCGAGAGTTATTCCTTCCAGGCTGATATTTCCTGTGTTTCTTATAGTTACATCAAACTCCTTCGAGTCTCCCTGTACTACCTCTCCAAGATCCTTCTTTCCGTTCATTTCTAAATCTAGCTCGCCTTCAGGTATATCCACCTTGAAATCAACCGGGAGCTCCGCAACATTTCCCTCATTATCTCCGAAGATTACGCTTCCTTTATGTTGACCATTGAGGGCTATAGAAGGTTCAACCGAGAACGAGAAAGTTCTAGTTTTGCCATTTTCAATAGATATGGGTTCTGTAGGTAGAGATAGCAATTCTGAGATCCCGCCTTTAGTTTGAGGGGTTACAGATATAGAGCTATTGGACAGGGATCTTATCCGGACTTCATGTGTCCTAGTCTTTCTATCAGTGTAAGTGTTGGTTATACCGCTAGTGAATAAGCAGAATGTTTTATCTTCAGATGCTTCAACCCTGCAGGGGTCTTCTAAGTCTAATTCCACGTCTATGGTTCTCTCATAGTCTCTAGTATCCCCATTAATTTCAAATACCGCTTTTCCAGTGTAGGTAGTGAACTTTCTAAGGCTGAAGTTCAGCTGTAAGGAGCGCGCTTCACCTGGAGGGATATCAAATGGAAGGTCTTCAAGGGAATCGCCGCTAACCTTCTTTGCAGAACTTATATTCTCCAGGTCTCCTTCAAAAGCCACATTCTCCACAGTTGCGGTCTTAGAACCGCTGTTATTGAGAATAACTTCCCCGACTTTGTTTCCAGTGGTATCGAAAGTTTTCCTCATTTTTTTCCTTGAGCCACTCCCTGAAAGGCTGGAAGATATAGCCTTTACCATCACATTTGTATCTTCAATAGAAGAGGTCACCACCTGGAAGTTAAAGAGCTTTGATTTCTTCTCCCC
>CAZWHR010000062.1:0-5905 GCA_964633675.1 uncultured archaeon
TACAAAAACCCTTTCAAGGGTTTTTCTCAACGAATACAAGCCCTTAAAAGGGCTAATGATTGCCTGCAGCTCTCCCCGAACCCATGGCTGAAGCCATGGGTTAATGGGAGGGGGTTCCGACATCCTGTTCCACAAGCCGTTCCGGCTTGTTCCTGCGGTATGACCGCAAATTTCAGCCGTTCCCGGCAACCAGCCCGGGTACGGTTTTTTTTTTAACGCAAAGACGCAAAGGCGCAGAGAACCCCGAAGGGATTCCATCCGGTAGCCCGGGGTTGGCGACGTCAAACCCCGGGAACAGGAACGAACAAACCAACCGAACCCCAACGGGGTTCCGACATCCTGTTCCTCAACCCTTTCAGGGTTTCTCCCCGAACCCATTCGGGACCTCGTCTTGAGGGGCTTGATCCCCTGTTTGCATTTGCCATTGCCAAATGTTACCTTACTCTGAAATTTCAGATAAGCAATCGGGGGACAGGTTTTTTCTTTGTTCGTCGGCTCATCCTTTCCGCCGAATTTCGGTGTTCCACTACGTGGAAGGCCTCCTTTCTTCTTCGCTGCATTTTCTCTGTCTGATCCCCGGGGATAAACCCCTTTTTTCAATGTGTGCAGAATGATGAAAAACGTAATTGCTGGCGTGATGTTGGGCTCGCTGATTTTGTTGGCCGGGTGTGGTCGGTCTGGTTCGGAAAACCAAAACAACTCGGACGAACAAACCCGAAACGACACATCAAACGGTGACCCCCGGCAGAAACACCCGGAAATTCTTCGGGCATACAGGAATTATCAGAACGCTGTTCAAAACGAAAACTGGAAACAGGCCATTGAATATGTGCATCCGGAGAGCCGCGATCTGATCTGTGGGATCACGTATCTAAGTGTGGCGAAACTGCTGGAAACCGAAGAGGTCCCGGGAAGATCCAGGGATCAGCTGAACGTGAGCAACGCCAAACACGAATTCCGGAAACTCAATGCCCGGCACGGCCTTGATCCGGAGGATCCGTCCCTCGAAAAGGCCAAAAACCGCCCGAATGACCTTTCCAGGAAACAGAAGATCAAGGTGTTCCGCCAGTTTTTTTCTGACGTCAACCGAAAAAATCTCTTTTCGGACCTGGTGAAGTTGATGAAGGTGATGAAGTTTGAAACAGACCACACCAAACTGGGGGGTGAAGGATACGACGTGAAGAAAATCACAAAAAAGGCGAACGAATCCGCAAAAATAACGTTAATAAAGAACAGCCATCAGAAACGAATAAACATGAAAAAAAAGAACGACCGGTGGCTGCTCGTATACTAACGTAACCTTCGATTCCGATTTCGGAGCCAACATGAAACATCAAAAAACGACCACGTTTTTGCTCGCGACGATCTTTTCGGTTCTGAGCATTTCTTCGTTTGTCGCTGCTCAGGATGTGTCCGTATCCATTGAGGAACAAACGGCGGAGCCGACGTATTTTTCTCCCGAGGTCCAGGACCACGTCACATTTCGTTCAAACGTACTGATTACTGGAAACGGTCTGAAGAGCCTGCGTGAGGTAAAGCGAAGTTTTTCGTTTTTTACGTTTCACCGGTTTGCCGAAGTAAAGGGAAGCTACAGAGCACTTCCCGGGGATTCAGAAACGGCGGCCTACATTGGAGAACCGACGACCACGGTGTCGGTTCCACAGGAGGAGGGCTCCCCTGAAGAAATTTCCGAGCAGATCACCGATCAATGGGATGGCACACACCGGGAGAAAAACACGGTCGTGGAAGATCAATACACAGCCGAATCAACGGCCTCTCTCCTTACACATTATGATCTAACCCTCAATTTTGGGTTCTTCACGTTCCGTCACCGGGTATCGCGGCAACTCGCCGAGTCCGGCACGGTCACCACAGAATTTTTCGTCGACCAAACCCCGCCCGAGATCACGGTCAATTCGCCATCCGATTCGAGTACGTTTTCCCCGGACGACGAAATCTCCTTTGAGGTTTCACTGAGTGATAATCTGACGGGCGTGGATGCCGAAGAAGTAACGGTGCGTTTAAATGACAACGAGGTAACGGGTCAATTCTCGGTATCACCGTCAGAAATTCGTCTTACCGGGGAGGTGGGGGAGATGGAAGCGATCACGGGAGGCACAAACACGTTTGCGGTCGTCGCACCGGATCTGGCCGGAAACGAACGCGAGGTCTCGACCACGTTTGAAGTGGAACAATCCCGGAAAAACGTGTCCCTTGATGTACAGGTCGACGGCGAACTGACAGGCGGGAACACGGTGACCATTACGGCCACGGCAGATGTCAAAAAATTGAAAGATTGGGACTATACGAGGCTGTTCATTTCGGGCATTGCCGATCCGGGTGAAACGAAACGGCACGGATTAAAGACCCTGAAGGACGATGTTGAAACCATCACGAACGAAGAAGGAGCCGTTCAAAAAATAATACGGGAAACGAAGCTGGAAATTCCGGACGACAACATTTTTCGGCCTCTTCACGTCGGTACGGAAGTCGGTTTCGAATGGGTTCATCAGTACGATCTTGAGAACAAGAAAAGAGACATCGAATTGAATACTCGCGAGGATATTCGGAACGCGTTTCCCCAGAATTATGACCATACCTATCTGTTGATCAACCCCGGTGGTAAAGAAGTTCATGGAGCGAATGACGAATTCAGGCTTTTTGAGGTTCCATCAGAAGGAAAGCACGCCAAAATGGTGACCTCCAGGCCGTTAATTCCCGGAAATACCGTTGAATTAACCCTCATAGGGTATCCTACTTCCGTTCATCAGGAATTTCGCATGATGTTTTATTTGCCGGACGAAATTGATGTTGTAAGTGGGGAACCGACATTTGGACCGGTCTCGGTGCAAAACCCTGGCACGAAATTCACACACTCCATTACCGTCAAAATTCCCGAGGACATGACGGAGAAAAAAGAAATTCGAGGTGGAATGAGGTTCGGTACCCCGAAGGAGGATCCCTCGGAGAGGTTGCCGAAGACCCCGGAAACCGCCGATACCAGGTACCTGGGAGGGATTGAAATTACGTTAGAAACGCATCCTGAATTGATCGATTGAAAATAAACAATAGATAGGAATATAAAAAAACAACAACTGATTCTTGATTATTTGGTTTCAACAATTTTGTTTGCAGGGCTTCTGTTTTGTTTCTCCATACCCATAGCAAGTGCGGATCAGGCAGATATTAAATTCACGGTGACGTATCAGGATCGCCAATATAATTCCCAGACCGGGTATAAGGGATACGTCGAAAAACCGGTCCGAAAAGCGAGGGTTCTTGTCAATCCCGACACGACCAATCCGTTTACTTCATTTATAAGGACACAAACCGATGAAAATGACGCCGACAGTCTGGTGCTGGAAATTAAGGATCAGACACCGGAAAACCAGGAGGGTGAACTCCGACAATTTATCCGGGTGAAGCGTTCCGGATATTACTGGAAAAAAAGGGAATAAAGGCGTGGGAAATAGGGCCTTTTTTGGATATTACACCTTTAGAAGGCCCCTCAATTAATCTCAACCGGATTGTCGAACCCGAAGCTCAATAGGTTATATTCTGTCTCCACCCCATCTTCCCCACGCCGAATCGGCATTCCGCTTATTTTTCTGTTATGGTTCCGGAGCGGCACCGGCCGGAGACCTCCCTGCCCGGGCAAATAAAATCCGTAATTCGAAATACGACATTCGAAAAAGAACGACAAACAAAAACAACGGGACAACCAATATGATTGAACACAGAGGCGCAAAGGAAAAAAGATAAGAAAGAAAACGTTAAAAACACCGGGGAAACTTATTGGATGCAAACACTCATTGAGCGGAGGTCAAAAAATGAACGAAAATGAAATTGGCTCCATAATTGTTGAGGCGGCTGTTCGCATTTCACATGAACCCACGGCTTCCCCCGTGGGTTCACGGAAAAGCATAAGATACAAAAATCCTTTCAAGGGTTTTTTACAATGATAACAAGCCCTTAAAAGAGCTATAGAGGGTCTGGACCTTTCCCCGAACCCATGGCTGAAGCCATGGGTTAATAGAATCAGGATTTGAACCGGTAGCCAGTTGTTTGCCCCGTCCAAACCCGAGGACAAAAATGAACAAAACATACGAACTCCAGTAAGAGGAACACCCTCCCAATTGGGGCGAAGGCATCTTTGCCTTCGTTAAAGGAAATATCGATAAACCGAAGATTGCGAAAGCGAGAACGCTTCCGCCCCCAGTCGGGTGGGAAACCGTTTCAGTAGGACAATTCTCGTCTGGCCCGCTCAGCTTTCCTGGTCATTTTCCAATGATCTGTTTCAGGCGGCTCCGTGCTTCCGGGTCTTCAATACGGGATAACCGGGTATTCAACCAATCCCGGATGTAAATCCGAATGTCGTAAAGCATGTTCGTGGCTTTTTTCCTTTTGCTGTATGACGTTCCGCCAAGTTGTTGCACAAGGCGGTCGAGGGACTCCCTGATCACAGGATGATGTTGAACCCTCTTTTTCTGAGTTCGGCGAAGGGTCTCAGGCAAGGCGTCGGTTGCCTCATACGCTTCACGGAGATGTTTGACCGCCTCTTTTTGGTTCGACGTTCGAAACGCGCGTATGCTCCGGAAGAGGTGAATATAGTGAAGATCCACGTACGACGATGGTGAAAAGAACCGAACATTGCGTTTTGCAACGGCCGGTCCCCTTTTTTGAAGTATGCTCCAGATCCTGTGACTTCGAAGGATAGGCGTATGTATCAGAAATGGTTTCGGTTCCTGCAGAGGCAGAATATCCTTTAGATAATTTGTTTCAAAATTTTTTCTCGACGTATAGTAAATGGAGAGAAGTGCCGTTGTCATTACGCGACCGCCCAGTTTTGAATCCACGTAACCGGAACTTCTCAGCGAGCTCGATGTAGAGAGAAGTTCCTTCTTCTCGATTCCTCGAAACTCCTTCGGTTTCCAGGATTCGGGGGTTGTGTTGATTTTTTGCTTTCGGCGTTTTACGGTCTTTTCCACGTTTAGCCTGGCCCGTAGAGGTTTTGCTCGTTCGACATCGACGGCCAGTCCAGCCCGGTCGGCCAGTTGTATGTTACGGTACATCCAGCGGGTAACGACGGTATCCGACTGATCGTCCTTTTTTAATGACAGGGGCCAGGTGCCATCGTCTCGCTGAATCGTCGTGATGTAATCAATGGCCTTCTGCGAGTAATCCTTAAGCACATTTGCTCCCGTCATTTTGTATGCGGTTATAAAGGCCATGGTTCCCAGGGCGTGATTAAGCAGGTTGCGGGCTCCGCCCGGGTTTAAAAATCGACCTTTCTCCGTTTGGTGTTCTCTGATCCAGAACAGTCCCTTCTTTACAACCTCTCCGTAGTTCACCTGTCCCCCTGGCAAAGACGCTTCCGTGTCGCTCAGATGTGTCTTACCATGATGAAGGAACGCCAGTACGGCCATTCCAGTCACCCCCATGATATATCGTCTCGATTGTTCAAGTTTCGCCGGCGGACAGTCATGAGATTCGTCGCATTCCCGATCAAATGTCGCCGGATTCCACTGTCCGTCGAACATTTGGTGGGCGGCGAGCCAGTTCAGCCAGGGATACGTTTTCTCTTCCTTTCGCCCGTCGTCTCCCGCCTGCGCCACAAGATACGAGGACCCCGTGGAAAGAAGAAAAAAGAGGAGAAGGAAAACCGGAATGATATTTGTCCTGAAACGAGCTTGATTCACAGTGTCCCCCGGTATATTGAAAATCGTTCCTGACATTCAACACGTCGAATGGTTCGGACCGATCGAGATCAGATTTGTGCATTATCGTATAAATCTGGAGAGGCCTCAACTGGACCAGGATGGTAGAACACATCTCCCCGAACCCATGGCGGAAGCCATGGGTCAATGGGAAGGGGTTTCCTTTGCTCTCCAACGTCCATCGTTGC
>CAZWHR010000063.1:0-5840 GCA_964633675.1 uncultured archaeon
CTCTTATTTTTCTCGGCTTCACTTACTACCGCATCTATATCAGCTCCAGTAAAGCCCTCGCTCATCTCTGCAAGTTCAGGAATGTTCAGCCCAGCAGGGTCATATACCTCGGGATCTTCATCGATAGTGTGTATCTCAAATATCTTGGCCCTGGCATCCCTGTCCGGGCGGGGAACGTGTATCTTCTTGTTAAACCTTCCTGGCCGGGTCGCAGCTTCATCAAGCTTACCTTCCCGATTAGTAGATCCTACTACAAGTACGTTCTCCAGCTCCTCCAAACCATCCATCTCGTCAAGGAATGTATTAACAACATTTTCACCAACATCAACCCCCGATATTCCTGCATCTCTATCCTTCAGTATAGAATCAGCCTCTTCAAGATATATTACAGATGGAGAACTCCTGCTCGCACTCCCTCTAGCATCCTCAAATATCTGTGTAACAGCCCCGGTAGACTGTCCTACAAGAGAACCTCTAAAATCGTCTATATTTGCCTGGAAGAATGTAGCATTTGTGTCAGATGCCATAACTTTGGCAAGTAGAGTCTTACCAACTCCCGGATCCCCATAGAGGATGATGCCGGTGCATCCATCACTGTTACCTCTATCAAAGAGTTCTGGGTTCTCCAAACTGGCTTCGAAGTAATATTCCGCATCCGACATAATCTCATCAGGCAGAGCTATATCATCTCGACTATAGGAGGATATATCTACCGGTTCAAAGTTCTGTTCCCGGCCTATGCCCATAATTCCTCCACCCATAACCTCCTCTTCTGCCTCTATCTGAGCTTCCATCCGAGCCTTCACCTCTTCTTGACTCTTCTTCTGCTTAACCGCCTCTGCCCTACGTTTATGCTCTGTACGGGTCATCCTCTTGAGAATATCGCCGTATTCCTCGTCCAGGTTATCAAGCAGATTCTCAACGTCTTCCTTTTGTTCAGCAAATATAGAAAGTCTAAATTCGTATTTCTCCTCTCCTTCTATCTCCCTTGCATACTTGCTTGGTAATTGTTCTACTTCCACGCGGACGGATAGGTCTGACAGAATGAAATGGTCGCTTGAGACAAACAGGTTATTGTCCTCATCAGCATCGTAAAGAGACAGCGGGTCATTTGACCTCTTATCAAGAGAGTTTGGATCCCCGATTCTCGATACACTGCTATAGTAGTCCTCAAAGAAGTCTTCTATCTCCCTAATAGGTTCTTCAGCTTCATATTTAGGGTTGACACTAAACTTGGGCCTAGAGCTACCGCCGTCCAATCCGGGCTGCTTATTCCTATTTCCACCAGTCGGGGAAGTCATCTATCAAACACCTATTTACTGCTCTAATTTTATGCTGCTCTCATAGTAATTAATCCAAAGAATTAAAACCCTTTTTGTTGTAGGAATTTTAACCTATAAGAGCATATAGCTAACATTTGTTAAGAAAGAGTTAGTCCAGAGCATGTTTGAGATCATCCCTTATCTGGATCACCGTCTCTCGGGGTGGTTTTTCACCCTCCAGATGGTTCTTGTAGTGGCTACCCCAGTTCTCATCCCTGAACTCTACGCCATCCATCTCCGGAACATTATCCGGTCTTCTTCTGGGGATCAGATGCCAGTGAAGGTGTCTAAAGTCATTGCCGTAGGAAGCGATGTTCTCCTTGTCAAAAGGCCAGAGGCTGTCCACCGCATCCCTCCATTCAGGGATAACTATGTTCCTGAGATCGTAGGCCTCCTCATCGTTCATATCAAAATAGGTCTACGCCTCCTCCCTGCGGTTGAGAGCAACACAGCGCCCCAGGTAGGGATGTTGGTCTTCCTTGAGGTACAGGCGCCAGTAATCGTAGTCCTTCAGGCGCAGCCATTCGAAGCTGTAATCGTCATGCTCGTCCATATGTAACTCATGAAGGATTAATTTTAAAACTCCTTTCCAAAAAATCTGAGAGATTTGAAGAAAAAATTTAGCCCCGCCAGGATTCGAACCTGGGTTGCGAGGCATCTCTCCCTCCACCGCATCCGCTAGCTTTAGGGCCGGACAGTATTGTCCAAAGATCGGTTCCCTCTAGGGAACCAGTCCCCTCCACTTCGGAAGCGTCGAAGGTCCAGAACCTCGTGTGATTGACCTCTACACCACGGGGCTGCACATGCTGTATAGACTCCGTGTTGTTCGAGTGAGATTTACTTATCTCACGACTACACCACGGGGCTATCCATGTAAACTTAATATTTTTTTTCCGTGGTGTTCGAGTGAAATCCTTCCCAATTTCACGACTACACCACGGGGCTATCCCGTCTATCAGATATCAAATCCTATTCTAAATCCGGAATTTATAAGTCTTTAACAGACTAGAGAGAAGTTTCGGATGTTACTCTTCCGTGAGAAATATAGAAACATTTATATATCTGGAGTTTCTCTGCAGAGGTATGGATCAAGGAAAAGAACTTGAGGGATACGATGTAGACCCTGAAAATCCTTTCATGCGCAACTTCTACATCGTCCGGGAAACTGGAGTCAAAGCGCTTGGAGATGGATCCGGGCCGGAGCATCCACCATACATTAATGAGCGCTCACGGATATCTGTAGAACCTCAGAGGAAAAAGCCAGAAATTGAGGAATGCGGAGAAGATGCGGAAATAATAGAAAAGAGACTACCCCAAGAGGTGGAAGAATCAGAGTTTGAAGATGTTCTTGTAAGGACCTATGAGACTCCCGGATCAGGGAAGATTGAACCGGATGGGCTATCCGAGCCGGAGTTGAATGATATAAGGAGAAACGTTAGGAAGGCATATCAGGAGATAAGTAAAGAATACCCTGTGCTAGAGAAAAACGAGATAAAGAGGCTTGAAGACCTCGATTCAGGGGATGTGATAGTAACAGATGGAGGAAATCTACTATACTACGGATTCAGGTACGCCAATAGAGGAGCTCCCCCGTTCAGGCTAAGGTTGCTTACATCTAAAAACTACAAATCGGACGAAGAGTCCTTCTTCGGGGAAAAATATTCCTCCAGAGATTTAAACCAGAAGAATCTCTTTTCGGAGAACGAAGGGCATCCAACAGCGTTTGAAAAGTTCTTCCAAGAGCTTCTGGAGGACATACAGCTTAAGGAAGCAGGAGAAGCCATAGAGAAAAGCGGAACGGAAATGAGAGACACAGCAAAGGAAGGACTGCTGATGGAGTACCAAGGCAAAAGTAGCAGCATTCAAGCCTGGATAGAGGAGACGCAGGTCAATAGAGATCATCCTCTAAAAATGGATCGAACCGGAATCCTCATCTACTGACTTGAAAGAGTTCCAAACCTCTCCTTTTTACCTCCACTCATCCTCTCCTCAGCAAAGCTGTCAGCAGCATCGACAGTGGAGCAGCCCTCTTCCTCCGACTTCTCAAAAATCATTTCAAGCCTTTCCCGAATCTTCTCCGTCTCCTCGTAGGCTTGTTCCTTCGAATTACCCTTATCCTCCTGCACCACAGTAATAAGCCCTCCGGCATTTATGACATAGTCCGGAGCATAGAGTATTCCCCTATCTTTCAGCATATCAGCGTGCTCTCTATCCTCCAAAACGTTGTTTGCGCTTCCTGCAACTATATCACACTCCAACTGTGGAACTGTATCATCATTTATGACACCTCCAAGTGCGCAGGGGGCAAAGACATCGCAAGGCTCGGAATACACCTCATCAGGATCAACAAAGGCTACATCGTGCTTTTCCTGAATATTTTCTACCTGATCCTCATCTATATCGGATATAGCAACTTCTGCACCGTTATCGACCAGCTTCTCTACAAGCGCAGTTCCGACCTTTCCCACACCCTGGACTACGATTTTCCTGTGCGCCACCGAGTCGTCTCCGTAGACCTGGTCAAGACAGGCCTTTATACCATGGAAGACCCCATGGGCAGTTACAGGAGAGGGATCTCCAAGTCCAGATGCCAGTCCAACCACATGGTCGGTCTCTTCGCATACGACCTCCATGTCCTCAACCTCCGTATTCACATCTTCCGCAGTTATGTATCTCCCGTTAAGGGATTCCACCGCTCTTCCATAGTTCCGGAGGAGCTGCTCGGACTTTATCTTATCGGCATCACCCATGATTACAGCTTTGCCCCCTCCAAGATCCAGGCCTGCAGCTGCCGCCTTGTATGCCATGCCTTTGGATAGACGCAGCGCATCAACAAGAGCGTCCTTCTCTGTATCGTAGTCCCAGATTCTTGTTCCCCCCAGTGCCGGTCCAAGGCTTGTGTCATAGATCGCTATTATTGCTTTTAGTCCTGTTTCTTCGTCATAGAAATACGAGATCTGTTCATGGTCGTGTTCGGACATCTCTTTGAATGACATTGTTACAGGATAAAACTGGGTTCCTCTAATGTTTAAATATTCGGACTCCCTTTACCCACACCTAGTCTTCAAACGTTAACCTGATGACGGCAAACCACAACATATTTAAAGTATAGGAATGTTTTGATATACCCTAGTACAATAATGAGCCATTATACTGAAAAAGGTGAAAGCTACAGAGAAGACTTTGATGTAGAAGATTTCGCTAGCATAAGAAGTAGCCTTGAAAGATCGGAAGAAGAGTCCTACGGCCTTATGAAGGGTCTTTACAACACTTTAAGTTCAGGAGCAACTGCACTGGGAGAAACAGCAGGCGACTACCTTTCAAGTTTTGGTCTGAAAGCTCCGCTGAGAACATTAGGGGCGCTTACCATCTCAGCATCATTTACCTTCTGCTCCAGCCCGCCTTACCAAGGAAAAATGGCTAAAACGCCCGAGTCCACAGAAGCGCATCAAACTGCTTCACAAAAGGAAGAACAAGAGGATGCCAGACCCTTCTTCAGGGAAGGAGAAGATTCGAACCTCTTCTCAGTCATAATAGGAGGTGATACAGAAGACCGTCACGAGAAGAACATATCCATAGCCTACAAAACCTTAAAACAGCAGGGAGATACTGTTATAATAGACGATCCCGACAACAGTGACAACTATCCTATAGACTACGAGATATCTCGAAATAATATAGAGAAGGCCTTTGAAGACCTCTTCACAAAGATAGAAGAAGATGACCGTCTCTTTGTATATATAACCGGTCATGGAGGACGGCATACTGTGAGATCCAACGGAGAGACTGAAAAGTGTTCAACTATACCCATAGAAAAGGAGAAAGGAATCAGAGAGGGGGAGCTTAAAGACGAGATTGAAGATCTGGAATTTAAGAGAGGTATCGTATATGCCACAGGCTGTTACAGCGGAGGTATAGCTGAGGAAGTAGCTAGCTCTAGAGTTATAGGCCTCTCAGCATCAAGAGAGGACGGGAAAGCCTGGAGAGACCAGATGGAAAGAGCATTCTTCGAACATCTGAACAAGTTAATAGAAGGTAATAATGAAGAGGAAGTTAATCTGAAAGAACTGTTTGAATACGCGAAAAAGCAGGATCCTGAGGTAACCAAAGCAAGGAAAGCCTTAGAGAAGCATCTGAAGAAAGAAAAAAGAAGTTTTAAGGAAATTTCCTCACAAGAGGCTCTTAAATTAGAAAATAACGCCGATTTAGAGCTGCCGGAGGAGAGCCACCTCCCTCAGATATACACTTCTGAAGACACAGATGCCTCAGAGATCGTTCTCCATTAGGTGGAACCGCCTCTTCCACTCACCTATACTCTCCTGTTGTTCTCCCAACACCCACCCCTTCACTCAGGCCATTCAAATATGTAAAGAACCCACACAAAAATCTGGAGCGGACCGAAGCTTTATATTGTAGTTTCTACAAATGCCCTAAACGGAGGTGAACCAATCATGACAGAACTACCACTTGCACCTTTGAAGAGAATTCTAAAGCGTGCCGGCGGAGAAAGAGTCTCTG
>CAZWHR010000064.1:0-5016 GCA_964633675.1 uncultured archaeon
CCATCGAGAAAGGATTCTCTAGACCCTCCTCCGTAACCTTATGGGAGAGATATATGAGAATGCCTGAAAAGAAGATTCCTGCTATAAGGGGGAAATATACTTTTATGTTAAACCCGAGAATCGCCTTGTACAGCGTATAGCCCTCAAAAAGATCGGGCAGAGTTATACCTACAGCGCTTATATGGAGAATAACATCTAGAAGTAGGTCTCCAAGACCATAAAGTATTATCAAACCTCCTATAAGAGATAAAAAGGGAAATATAAGGTTTAAAGGCATCTGGAACATTCCGAAAAGACCGTAATCCCTGTTGAACATCATCTCCCTGTATCTCAAAGTGTTGTCTATCATACCACGGAACCAGCGCACCCTCTGTCTCATAAGTCCAAAGAATCCTTCTGGGAACTGCGTCTTGGTGACTGCAGGAGCAGACATATCCAGCTCATAGCCCTCTTTCTTCAGCCTAAGAGCTATCTCAAGGTCTTCAGTCAGGTTATCCTCATCAAAACCTCCAAGCTCTTCTACAAGTTCTCTCCTGTACATCGAGAGAGCGCCGGGAGTTACATATAGAGTGCCTATTATAGCCATCAGCTTCCGGTATAGTATACCTATTATGTACTCCACCTTCTGGAGTTTCTCCCAGAATGTTCTCTTATAGAGCGGTTTTATACCTGCAATAACACCGCCGACGGATTCCTCCTTGAAACACCCTACCATCTTCCTGAAGGCTTCATCCTCTATAACCGAGTCCGCGTCCTGCACAGCGACAATTTCGCCTGAAGCTATATCGAGAGCGGAGTTTATAGCCGCACCTTTTCCCTGGTTCTCCTGATTTATCAGCTCTACATCATCTCTATCTAGGAAGCCTCTGGCTATCTCCTGGGTAGAGTCCTCAGAACCGTCGTTAACTATTATGACCTCGATATCTCCTTCAGGATATCTCTGGTCCAGAACCGACTGTATGGACTCCTCTATAACTTCTTCTTCATTATAAGCAGGTATTATGGCAGATATAGAAGGAAACCTCTCCGGCTCCGGGTAGCTATCTACCTCATCTCTCCTTTTCTGCAGTACATTGAGCCAGAATAGAGCCATAAAAAGAGATACAGCAACTATGATCCAGATGACAGTGAGAAGCACCATTTTTGATCCGTTTTTTCAGTTCTTCATGAACTCCCTGAGCAGTACTGTTGCGTACGTGCCTTTACCAAGCTTGAAAGCAATATCAACCATGTTCTTATTTATATTTAGATCGTCAGAGCCCACCTCAGATATCTCGAAGTCTCTTACCTCTGCAAAACAATCTCTATAAGTCCCCTCGGAGCGTAGATGTTTGAAGTCCCTGAGTTTGAAGTCGTCCTGAGACACTCCCTGCTCCTCCAGCACCTCCTTTATCTTTTCTCCCCCCTTATCCTCCTTCAGAGGTGTCTTATATCCTACAAGAGGTAGCTCGGCATCCTTGTCATCGAATCCCTCCCCTATCAGGTAGCTCAAAGCCTTGTTAAATACATATGACTGGAAGGCGTGGATGAAGAGCTTCTGTAGGCCTTCAGGAAGTCTTTTTATAGCACCCTTGTAGTCCTCCGGCTTGTTGGCTAGATGATATAGAAGTATCTTCTCGTACTTGTACTGCTCCGGGAATTTTTCCGCACCTCTCTCAGGATCCCTACTGTCCCAGAGATCCTTCCTCACCTTTTTAACCTGTTCATACTCCTCCTCGTATGGCTTGGCGATATAGGTCCATACAGCTTCTTCAAATTCTCCTTTAAGGATCTTTTTGCCTACTTCGTGGGTTATGGGTCTTACCGAGCCAAACCTCTGTCCTCCGAAATAGTTAGGTATCTGGCCGTCTAGCTCCTCCCATATAGAGTCTAGCCGATCTCTTATAACATCTTCCGGAAGGTTTATGTCTCTCACAACGATATCAAACTTGTTATGATCCAGGTTCCCCAGGACTATTCCCTCTCCCTTGCCCAGAACCTCTATATCCAAGTTTGGCATAAAGACCTTCTCTAGTTCGTCCTCCTCCATGTCATGTACAGAGATATACTGTGTAGTGACTCCTCTCTTGTCCTTGTTCCCCGCATATCCGAATTTCTTCCTTGAGACGTGGAGGATGTCGGAAAGCTCCTGCAGAGCCTCCATGGTTGTCATATTCCTCTTTGTAAGTCTGAAGACTAGATGGTCGCCGCTCCCTATATTGTGGTCGGCTACCTCTTCTACCTCGAAGTCCTCTATCTGTTCCTTTATCGTCCCGCCTATCCCGCGGGTCTCAGAAAGGTAGTTCCATTCTGGAAGTTCTTCCATGTTATCACAGTAGTTCTAGCTCGCCTGTAACCTTGTCTACGCGTTTTTCCTCTCCCGGGCCAACACCCAGGCAGGTGACTGTACCCGGTTCCAACTCCGTCCTACCAGCGTCCTTTACTAGGTAGGCTGGAAGCCCCTGGCTACGCGCCTCCTTGTGGAGCTTCAGGAGCTTCTTCCTCCCTTCAGCAACCAGCACCGCCTTCTTACCTCCCTTTCCTATCCATTTATCCTCTAAGTTCTTGTCCGAGTTTCTGGCTGCGCCTAGACATGCATGGCATGCTTGGGATATTTTCTTCCCCTGGCTCAGGCCCAGGTCCTCTCTCAAAACTATAGCCTGTTTTAACTGCACCGTTTCCACCAGTGATGTGTATGCCTCCAGGTGAAATCCGAAAGAGACGGGAGGTCGAACAAAGTCATATTTAAACACCCACCGTTATAAAAATTGCCGTAGTTCAGTTCAACAAAACCCGGTTCTTTTTATAGAGTTTCACCCATCCTCTTTCCTGGCCTCCAGAAACTCGATATAGGCCTCTCTTATAAGGTACATTCCCTTCTCCAGACTCTCCAATTCAGTCATATCTACGTTCATTGCTCCTCTAAGATATCCGTCCAGAGCATAATCAAGTTGAGGATCATCAGCCCTTTTCAGGAAAACCAACGCATCATGTAGGCGTCCTCCATATATATTGGCATTCCCTGCGCTTAAACTATAGGTTTCAAAGGCATCGAAGTTACCCCTATCCATCTCTTCTTGGGGGGATGCTTCCTCCTCTAGATTGGAATCTATACTCTCCAGCATTTCATTCAACTGTAGTCTAGCAAACTTTGTAGGCGCTATATAGTATCTGACAGCATCTTCAACATCTTTGTTCTCCTTGTTAGTCGCTATAGAAACATCTTCCGCACTGTAAAGGTGGTTTTCCTCTCTATAAGCAGCTATAGGAGCAACAATATCTTGCCCATATCTATCCCTAAGATATGATCCTACCTTTCTCCGGATGCTTCTCAGCCTCCTAATATTACCTCTCAACAGAAATTCTTCCTCCTTCAAATAGGTCTCTCGATTTGCAGAAGCTTTCTCAGTCATTTTTGTTAGGAAATAATTAGTTATCTTCCACTTATATAGGTTAACGGGGCTCAAAAGGCTAGAAATCTAAACTAACTTCCCTAAGCGCGTAACCGTATGGGTCGTGGAGGATTCGAACCTCCGACCTTCGCCACGTCAAGGCGACGTCCTAACCAGGCTAGACCAACGACCCCAAACAGAGATCTATTTGAGCGATCGTGCAGGATTCGCATCACAGATGCGAACCCACCTATAACTTGATTTCAGATAAAAATTATTAAAAGCCTATACCTCCTCTCCAGTCACCGCATCAAACACCTGGTCTCCGCTGACATAATAGGGCTGATAGACCAGTCTGATCGATTTCACAGAGCTGTCCACCTCTTCCTTAGTGATAGAGCGCGCCTCATCCTCAGATACCTGGACATCCATAACTTCGTCCCCAGGAACTTCTATCTGCTCTATATTCCTGTCGAAAAGTCCTTCACCGACATATTCCAGCCTTCCGGAGTCCTCCTCTATCACTCCCTGCTCTATGAGCACATCTGCTATCTGATCCACCCTTTCTCTATCAAGACCTATCGAGGATGTTATCTCTCTCCGAGATTTCCCATCGCTTTTTATTGTTTCTACAACCACTTCAGCGTCATCCGCCAGGTTAAGCTCCTTCTCCTTTACATCTCCGTTCTTCCCATCCACTGCAATCCTGCCAACCCCGGTTCCAACGATCCAGACAGGGTAGAACATCCTCTCTACCTCTCCTACTCTTGCCTCGAGAGCGCTCTTGTCCATTGACCGTGTAAAGGCATCGATTATCTCCTCCTCGACAATTTCTTCGCTTTCCTCCTCTTCCTGTTCCTCGTAAGAAGTTGTATCAAGGCCATCATTCGGTTTAGAACCCTCTGCAGGTTCGTGTCCCGGATCTTCCGCTTCTACCCCTTCTTCAACCTCCTCTAGATTCTCCTCTGAAGCCTCGGAAACCTGCTTTGTTCCTCCACCGTGCAGGCTCTTCCGGGTTCTTATGTCCGTCATTATCGGATATTCCTTCCCAAGTACAAGACCTGTGCCGGGTGGCAGACCAGTTATAGATTCCTTCACACTCTTATTTACCCCTTCAAAGCTCCGGGCTATGGCTTTCAGGTCGTTCGGGTTTGTGACGCGCATTATAAGCTGTGTACCGCACTGGGAAAGGACATTCTTAGCCACATTTGCAGGTCTCTGGCTCACAACACCTAGTCCAAGCCCAAATTTTCTTCCCTCGGATGCTATCTTCCTCAGGATGTCTGAACAGACCGCCTTACCCATTCCTTTCTCCGGGACAAAGTTGTGCGCCTCCTCTATCACCATGAAGAACGGCTCGAGCTCTCCTCTCTTCCTCTTCTCGAAAAGCTCCTTCGAGAGCTTGAAAACCGTGGTCTCCTGGAGCTCCGGATCCACACCTCTCAAGTTTATTATCGTGGCCCTACCGGGCTCTACAAGATCATCAAGATCTGTGGCCTCTTCGGAAAATATCCCGGAGTCCTGGACCGTCTCAAGTATATTTACAAGGTTCCACTTGGCCTTGGATTCCTGTCTAGTGCATGCATCTATGACATCGTCCAGGTAGTATGAATCCTCGTTCTTCAGATCCTTCAGAGCTGTGTAT
>CAZWHR010000064.1:5036-5815 GCA_964633675.1 uncultured archaeon
GAGGTGAAAGACAGCCTCTCAGCTTCCTCGTTCAAATCAGTGTTTGGAGAGAACTCCTTCACCTCATATCCCCTGGCTTCTATGCCGTATTTCTTCTTCTCCTTCTTGGCCAGGTTGTTGGGCATAGAAAGGGTTGAATACTCTCCATGAGGGTCTATAACCACGACAGGATATTCCTCCTCCAGCATCTCCTCTATCAGGCAGCTTGTGGAGTAGCTCTTACCAGCCCCAGTCTTTGCAAGTACTGCAAAATGCTTGTAGAGCTCCTCAGGATCGATGTATATCTTGATATCGTTGTCCGTTACCAGGACGCCTGTGTAGAGGCCTGACTGGTCAAGTCCAAGAGTCTTTGAAATGGTGCCCTGGTCGGCTCTGTAGACCACTGAATCAGGTTTTATTACCGAGCGCGGTTTCTTTAGAAGACCGTTAACCCTGTAACCTATGATCTGGGCCTCGGCAACGGTCTTGTATGCATCGGAAGCAGATTTCCCATCTATAGGCTTCTTCTCCACCTCCGAGACCTGAGCCAGGAGCCACTCCGCCTCGTCATTGTTGGCCTTTACAGCGACAAAGTCAAACTTCTGGACGTCTCTGTGCGCCTCGAAGCTGAAGCGTTCCGTGTTTACAGCGCCTTCTACAGTTCCAATTTCTATCTTCGATCACCTCTCTGTCTCCCGGAGAAAACTATTATGCCCGAGGAAATCCTTTTAATGTTTTACCCCACTACATACAGGTGATGGATAGAGATATAAAATACTTGCTTATCACGGTCGGGATAC
>CAZWHR010000065.1:0-5781 GCA_964633675.1 uncultured archaeon
ATAGAAGCCTTTGAACGAATATTAGAATGAAAGCGGAAAGCCATGAAATCATTATGGCGGCTTGGAATCTTGTGGTCCCGGCTTCTATTCCCTCTGCTATTCCTGCGGCGTTACATACTTCTTCTAGGTTCTGGTATTGGGTTTTTTCTATCAAGTGTTTCATGGCTTTACTTATCTCATAAGTAATTATAAGAGTTGTCCGGTCCTGCTTAACACTCATTTCTTATGTAAGCCTACCGTATTTATTCCAATCTATTCTTTCCAACCTTACATAAGACAGGTTCCATATATAATATAGAGCTAGAGAGAACGCGCGCCAGCTTCTAAAAGAAAGCGCCAAGCCCGAACCGGAAGAAATTAGCCGAATACCCTGATTATTGGCATCATTTCTTTCAGGGAAAAACTTTGCCTTGCGCATATACGCGCGTATGTTATGACGGAACTATGGGGGTTATTGGTGGGGGTGGGTGGTCCACCTGCCCGGTATATTATTCCACATATTCACTTACCTCTATCTTGTTCTCTACAAGCGCTTTAACATCTTTCGCATCGTTCTCACTTAATCCTTCGTGAACCCTGACAAGTCCCTTGTCGATTATAGGGTCCCTGCCTTCCAGTTCCTTGATATAATCGTTTGGGTCCTCACAAATACTTTCCGCTACGCGTTTAAGCCGGTCCGCCCTATCTTCCGGGTCCTCTTTATCTTCTTCTTCCTCTACATCAAGCTTCTTATCCTCTACCTGTTTATACCGGTTCCATAACTTCTTTCCATGCGAATGTTCGGCAAGGTTAGGGAATTTACCCTTGAAATCTGCCCTAGGTGTATCGGGTTCACCTTCGCTATCTTTCTCGAATCGTTTTAACTTTGCCTTTGAGTAGAACTTAAACCTTCCGCGTTCCGGTATCTCTATGGCGAAATCTATCTTGTCGTTAAGTGTTTCTTGGTCGATATTATAGATATTATTCTCGCATCCAAGGATAAACATATTTTTCTTAGAGAAAGTCTTTAGCATCTTATTCCGGGCTTTCTGCTCTGTATTCATGGAATCTTTCTTATGAAATAATAGACTCATTTCATCTATATGTTCCGCGCTATATCTCTCATGTTCATTTAATGCGTTGCTGAAATCTTCATGGTTGAATATCATATGGTCCTGCGGTAAATCCCATTTATGCGCCCCATATTGAACCCGGTCACAGCAAATAAGGCTTAATGTGGTCTTCCCGGTTCTGTTACCTCCCCATATAACACCTACAAGGTCCGCGTCTTGCCTTAATAGTTCTCTCATGTTATCCATGTTCTTCATTAATCTGCGGAAACCACTCATACCGGTGTCAAGCGAATGGTCCAATCCGCTTAGAAATTCGTAGCCATGCGGTTGCTCATTTTTGAAGGTGGAAATATCAGTAAGGTTTAATTCATAGACAGCTTCCTCTAATCTCTCATATAGCTCTATCCAATAATCTTCATCTTCTTTAGCTATATCGGTCCAGTCCTCAAACTCTTTAGGTCTTTCATCGTCAAGTTCTCGGAGGTCGTGAAAGTCTAAATCATTATTCAGAAGCGGTTTAATGTTCTGCCGGACCTCATAGAAATAACCTAGAACCTCTGCCCGCATATCATAGAATCGGTCCGCTACTTTCTTTTTCTGGAATCTTTTGATGGCTTCTTTTGCTTGCCGCCGCGCTATAAATATTTCCTGTTTGGTGGTCTGCGCATCTGGAATAGCGCCTAGCTCGAAGTCCTTGAAGCTGTAATCGCTTATATCGGACATAAGTTATTTTCCTCCTTACATAAAATTGACATAGACGGTTACGCCTAGAATAAGCAGGGTAGCGAACATATCAATAAGCAACATATTATAGACCTGTTCGCTTCCCTCTCCTTTCTTCCGTTCCTCTAGCTTCCCTGCGTGTTTATATTCCTCACAAAGTCTTTCTACATCGTTCCAAAGCTGTTCAACGGTGTAACTGCTGGATTCATCAAATGTTTTTTCTATTCTATCTCTCATTTCATCTTCTGATAGCTCGCCTTCCTCGTAGGCTATTCCCAAGGTTGAGAAAAACCGGGATAATGCTTTATTCCCTTTACTGGTCATGGTGACAAGGTAAACAAAACCTAGAAATACGAATATTCCGGCAAATAAGGCGAGTTCGCCCACCGTATACATCCATATCTCGGTAGATAAGAGGCTCATAGTTTAGAATCCCTCGCCGGGGTTTCTGTCATAAGTTCCTAAATTCGGTTTTCCTACTACTTGCTGGTCGCTTTTCTCCATCTTATTTAGAAGTTTGTCAAGCATACCGGCTTCTTCTCCTGTTTCTGCTTTCTGCCAAATGTTTTCATCTTTCTGTAAGACTTCGGTTCTCGCCCATTTGAAAGCCGCGCCGCCTTTACTTTTGGTGGTTTGGCTTAGGAATACCATGCGCGTCAGGTTCTCCCTTCGCATATGTGTTTTCTTCCAGTTTATTCCTAGACGCTTCGCGAGGTTTCGCGCCATTCCATGAATATCTTGAAGCTGGTCTATTAGGTGACTGTCTTCGGGTTCATGGAACCCTGTCGCGTTCCAACGACCTATTTCTTCCTCCATGTCGCTACTGTTTTCGAGGGTTATGTTTCTGTGAATAAGTTCGGCTTCATGGACTACATCACTCTCGCCTTCTAGGTGTGTTTCTCTCCTGCGCCCCATAGGTTCGCGGTTATCCATAGAAAAATATTCTACCTCTTTACTTATAACATAAGTAACTTAATTTATAAATTCTATCCGCCTAATGCGGTTCTTAATTCAAATCTGGTAGGGACCACAAACCCGAATATTGAGATAACTATTAATGTGAATCCAAGTATTTCAGAAAGACTATAACCTGCTATTTCTTCGGATAGAAGCGGTGAATAAGTTGTTTCCTCCGTATCTTGAACTATCGTATTATTAAATTCTGTATGTGTTAAATTCTTTCCGGTTGGAACTTCTAAACCGGTGTTTAATGTGCCGACCCCTGAGATTAGAAGTATAAGCGCCATAGGGTAGAGCATTACAAGCCCGGTGTCGGTATTTGATAGCGCCGCCATTATTCCGAATAACGCCGCTACTGCGAGCAGGGTTAAGAAGCTGGATAGAATCACTTTTTAGCCCTCTCCTCTTAATTATGAGATAAGTAAAAGAATAATTTAAGGTTTCCGGGTATTTCAACCCGGATAGAGTTTCGACTGGTCCGCGCGTAGGTCTATCTCACGATTGAGATAGCCGCCACGAACAGCCCTACACCGAGTGCTAGAGGAACGAACCCTAGAACTGTCGCGGTGGTTCCGGTTACATTCACATCGTTAATTACTTGGCTTGCTACCGGAATTGCCACAGCGCCGATGACAATAACCGCGACCATAATGCCGATTCCTTGGTCCACTAGGGACTGTCCGGCTACTTCCTTGTCGAGAAAGCCGTCTTTCTCACTTTCGCCTTCTTCTGTTGGAATCGTTCCCGGTGTTGCTGGTCCGGGTGTGGTTGCTGGACCGGTCTGCGGTTCGTAGGACTGCGCGGCTTGTCTAGCATCCATCAGCTAGTCACCACGCGAGAAAAAGTATTTCAGGTTTTGAGTCATATGGTTGTATTGCTCTTAGAAATATAATAATCCTTTACTTATCACACGATTAATTACTTACAGAGTAAGTAATAAATATATACTATTCAATTAACAAAAAGAGAGATATGGCGAACATGGTAGACCAAGGCATCGGTATCATGGTAGCCGTAGTTCTAATTGGCGGTGTCGCCATACCGGTAACAGCTTCCGCATTAGTTCTAGACACGAACAGCGTAGTCAACGAAACGGAAGATTCAACCGGGTCCGTTCCTGAAATAGTAACCGCAAATGAAGTAGCGAATGGTGACGGACAAGCAGTAGTTTCCGATTCCGAGAGCTTAGTAATCAACGACAGCTTAGATAACTCGCTGACAACGATTCCAGAAAGTAATTACACAGCAGATTATGAGGCAGGCGAGTTTAATGTCACAGATAACGACCCGGACGCTGACGGAACACCGGAAATAAACTCGACAAGCGACACCTACCGGATAGACTACGAATATGAACCTCAAGGATATGTAGGCGGAACCACGAACACCGTCTTAGGGTTCATACCGCTAGCCCTTGGAGTAGCACTATTCGTAGCCGCCATAAGCATCGTAAGGTGATACCGGTGGCAGGAATGAATGTGGCGCTTCAACGCCACACGATAGAGAAGAAGCTTAGGAACAGAGGTATTAATCCCGATACGGTGGACCTCGATTCCCTGATAGATTCAAGGCTTCGGCTACCGGAGAACCTGAGAAACCTAGAAAAGAATCTAGGAATGTCATTAGATGAACAGAGTCGCGGGTTCCGTTCTCAGAAAAGGAAAGCTGAGAAAAGAGCTAGAGAGATAGGGAAGAAAACCTTGAAAGCTCAAGCTGAAATGGCGCATGACCGGCGACCCGGTTTTAACCAGTTGATTGATGAGAGCAAGAGGAACCAGAGAAAACTAAAGTTGAACCGGGATAATTACAGGAAATGGAGGCGCAACCCTGATAAATACGATTTGAAGGGTATAGACACCTTGAAGGATAAGGCGGCGCGGACCGATGCGCGGATTCCTGCGAACCGGGCTAACAAGTTGAAAGAGATGGCGAAAAAAGTAGATTCTTCTAAAACAGTCCGGTATGATTTCGTGACTCCTACCGAGAAAAAGGTTATAGCGCAGGATTTCGATGCTATGAGAAAATCCAAGCTGAAAAGCGAACCTCCTAAAACCAGAGCTTCGGAATTGCTTGAAGGTGATTGGAGGGGCGCGGTAGCCAAGCAGATAGACCAAAAAGATAATTCAGGGACCGGGAAATTCGACTTAGATTATTCCGGTTCCACTAAAACCCTTGACAATAAGAAAAAGCAGGTTGTGGACTCCGGTAAAAAGGTCCGCAACTTGTATTAGGTGAAAAACAGCATGGCAAGAGGACGGACAACTTACCATGTGGTTCCTCGAAAGAAAGGCAGATGGGCGGTTAAACGCGGAGGTTCAAGCCGGGCTTCAAGCACTCACAGAAAGAAAAGCGCGGCAGTCAGGAAGGCGAAGCGTTTAGCCAAGAGAAACAAGCCTGCCGACCTTTCCATTCATGGAAGGAACGGAAGCGTTCAGAGGAAACACAGTTACGGTAAGGACCCAAGAAAATATAGAGGCTAGATAATCATGGGACTCGGAAGGAAAATAGGGAAGCTGGCATTAGTCACAGTTAGAGGCGCTGATAAAGTAGGGAAAGGCATGGATAAAGTTTTTGGCGAGAACAGGACTCGACCCGGTGACGGTTTCAGTCAGGACCGGACTAGAGATAGGGCGGCAGAGTTCACGCGGAAAGCTAAAGACGGTGATAAAGCCGGTGGATTGATGGATAAGAATAAGGACCGGGACCTGTTTAGTTCAAAATCTGAAAAGAGAAAGGAAAAGAGGGATTTCTTCTAAAATGGGTTTTTTTGATGATGTAGTTGATGAAGCGCAGGATACGGTAGATGATGTTAAGGATGAAGCGGAAGATGCGGTTGATAAGGCTACGGATGTTGCCGGAGATGTAGCGGATGCGGCAGGTGACGCGGTAGATGAAGCGACAGATACCGCGAAAGATGTAGCTGATGAAGCTAAGAATACGGTGGAGGAAGCCACAGGAACGGATATAGACCAAGATAATAATATTGGAAGTTCAGGTTCCGGTGGAGGCGGCAGTAGTTCAGGCGGTTCCTCCGGCGGTGGTTCTT
>CAZWHR010000066.1:0-5763 GCA_964633675.1 uncultured archaeon
CGACGATGACCTCGATGTGTCTAGAGAGACGATCCTCGAAGACGTCAAGCGTGTCGAACGAACTCGACTCGATGCTGCCCGGCGACTCATGTCGGACCATGAGTGGGACCTCTTTTTCGTCCTCGTCAACGGCACTGATCCGATACAGCACTACTTCTGGCACGAGATCGTCGACTCGCGGCTGGAAGAGACGCAGATGTTTCCCGTGTACGAACTGATCGACCAGTTCGTCGGCGACGTCCGCTCGGAGTACCCTGACGAAACCGTGCTTCTGTTCTCCGACCATGGATTCCGGGAAGACGTTTGGGGGTCTGACGAGCAGAGCCGGGATCGCTGGCGAGCGGTCCGCCGCACCGGTTCGAAGCTGCTACCCAACACCCTCAAGCAGACCCGCGTCAGACAGTGGGCGATGCACGCTCTCGCTGAGACTGCGAAACTGACGACCACAACCGACGACGACCGGAAACACACCGGTGCTCACGACCCTGAAGGCATCTGGATGCTGGGCGGATCCGACGTCGACGATCGAAGCGAGGAAATCTCCGCAGACTTTCTCGACCTACCTGCCACCGTGCTACACGCGATGGGAAGACCGATCCCAGCAGGCTACGAGGGGACCGTGAGAGATGAACTCTTCGCCAACGGCGAGGCCGAGTACGAGGACAGTGACCTTGAGTGCTCGCGTGAACGGGTCGAGGTTTCGGACACGAGAGAGGTACAATTGGCTCACCTCGGATACGTCGAGATGGTCGAAGACGACCACTGATGCGGATTGCTGAAACCGCTTACCGATACGATCGCACGAGCCCGCTCGGTAGATCCTGATCCGATAGATACCAGTCGAGGCGACTTGTTCTCGACGCGGTCATCTGGCGATGAAGATGTCTTTTCGGTCGGTCATCCGGGAGACCGCGTACCCGAACTGCTCGAGGAAGTCGTGCAGGTCTTCGGTCTCGACGATGTCGTGGCACTCGACGACCAGTATGGGGGAGCGCTGGTGAAGTGTGTCCTCCAACCCCCGCAGTACGCCCATCTCACCACCCTCGACGTCGATCTTGACGAGATCGGGTTCCAGATCGCTGGAGCGGACGTACTCGTCACCTGTCATGATACGGGCTTCTTCGGTGGTTTCGATCTCCGGGGTACGTCGGTGGATCGAATGACTGCCGACGCCAGACATGTCTGTCTCCACCTGGAGTTCTATTGACCCGCTTGTCGCGCCGAGTGCGATATTCTCGGTCTGAACGTTCGATGCGTCGTTTCGCCTAACGTTCGCTTGGAGCGCTTCGAACGTCTTCGAGTGCGGTTCGAAACAGACGACGGTGCCGGTTTCGCCGATATCGACGCCGAGCGGAATGCCGTGTGTCCCGACGTTTGCACCGAGGTCGAAGACTGTCATTCCGGGTTCGCAGAGCGACCGGAGTCGCTCAATGACCGGACGTTCCTTTCGGACAGCGACCGAGTTACGGCGCGTTTCCGCTACGTTCGAGCAACGGAATGCGAACTCTTCGTCGCCGAGTTTCACGCGACACCATCCGTCACCGAGGACGGCGTACTGATAGTATCGAAGCCAGTCGACGAGCCCTTCCGCGCCGAACGTCAACAGATACGCTCTCCGGGCGACGGGTCCGAGTAACGGAACGGACTTGATCAACTGTTTGAGTCGTTTCGTGGCTCTCATGGTTGCATTCAGCGTGTGAACCGGGCGCGATCGGCGATCTCACTCATCGTCATGACGCGAATCGAACCACGCTGTCGCTGTCTAGCAACGAACTGGAGCCACCGTTCAAGCCCGTCCAAGAGACGGCGGCCATCGGCGAGTGTAAAGTCGTTCGGGTGTAATGCCAGGTGGAAAACCCGGCGGTTGCGCGCCGCACGTACGACGCCGAGTTTCATTCCAGCCACTTTCACCGCCAAGGGGAGCCGTCGCATCACCGGCCCCCGACCACCGTAGTGTCGATACGAGACGCTGACTGGAACGTTCACGAGGCCATCTTGGAGACGAGGGAGAAACGCTGTCGGAGAGGGTCCGCTCCCGAGAACTGGCGGACGCCCTCGATAACACCTGAATCCGGCCTCGCTAAGCGCTGCGAAGTGTCCTGGACTGTTCTGTGGGAACACAAACGAGGTTGCTGGATCGGTGCTTAGCGGGTAAACCCAATCGCGAAACGCCTCAAGATCCCATCGAGCCTGCCTTCTTTCACAGCAGTCAAAACGGAGATGATTCCCTGAGTGTGAACCGATCTCGTGGTCGATTTCCGACGAGACTATCCTACGGATGTAATCCGGTGCATGCCACCAGTCGCGGTCCCACGGAACATTTGCATCCTCAGGCATAACCTGTACGCCGTTCGTCTCTGGCGACTGTCCTGGGTCCTCACGACACAACTGGCCCACGACCGCCCACATCGCTGGGATGTCGTAGTCCTCAAATAGCGAGAGTAATTTGATAATCGCCTGTTTCCCCTGGTTCAGTCGAGCCTCGATGTCGTCGTATCGGCTGCTGTTGATCCTGGCCCAGCCCAGTTCCGTATCGAGTGAAATCGTAACGATGCCTCGGTCGAACGGTGCGGCTGTAGACATCACTGCTTGTAGTACCTGTAGAAATCGATGGCTAGTCTGTATGCGGTCATCCGACTGGCGAACTCGGTCGCAACATCACGTCCGTGCACAACTGTCTTCTTGATCCTGCTACCGTCATCGTCAGACAGAGTGCTGGTCTCGCCGTTCTTGGAAGTCTGATCCTCACTAGATTTGGTATATGACTTATGTGTCATCTGTTTCTAGAAGGTCAGCGTATATTTGTTCCAATTGTTTGATGCCGGGTTCCATTCCAAACTCACTGACAGTCCTTAGAGCCTCTGTTTTATACTTGTCCATGTCCGATAGAAATTCTTTGAGGGCGGTAGCCATTGCGTCTGCATTCCCCGATTGAAACGTAATATTGCTCTTGGATTCCAGTGGCGGGAGATTACTTGAGATAACCGGGGTGCCACACGCCCGCGCTTCAACTGCAGTCATGCCCTCTGTCTCGTACCGGGACGGGTTAACACAAACGTCTGCCATTCGGTAGTAGGACCCGAGTTGCTTCCGTTCAACCCACCCCGTAAATTCGATCGCTCCATTGACATTCCACGATTTCAGTAATTCAGTCGCTCCCTCCTCCGGTGGTTCCCCGACAACGACAGCACGGTACTCGTACCCTTTCGTCTGCAGGTTGGCTAATGCTTTGACGAATATGTCGAACCCCTTCCAATAGATTTTATCAGGCGAACCAACATATAGTATAACTGGAATGTAGTTCTCCTTGGCATTCTCGTCTGGATAAAAGATGTCGGATGGAACGCCCGACGGCATGACTGTAATCTTTTCCCCGTTTACCCCAGACCGCTCTAACTCTCTCTTGAAATATTCGGAAAATGCGATGTACGCATTGAAATATGAGGACAGTGGAGAGTACTTGTGATACAGAAGTCGGTTTAGATAATTCTGACTCACCCGAAGGTGGATCCGTAATCGACGAATGGACCACGGGAGGGTCCACGCAAGACCTGGACGATGATACGTCGATATGTTCGGCCCCACCACCATCGGAATAGTCGACCCTGCCGCGAGTAGTGCTGGGAGAGCCAGCCGCATATCGGTTTGATTGAGATGGAAGATGTCGGTCTGATCGCGATGTCGGCGTACTTCTCGCATAAAACTCATCACTTGTCTGTGCTTTCGATAGTCCGAAACGTGCCAAACTCGATCCGATAGTGTATCCTCATTCCCTTCAAAATTACATGTAATAACGTCGAACTCGAACGGCGAATCCTCAAGCGAATGGAGATACTGGATCGTATCGTTGAACCTCGCATGAACCGCGGCTGGGTCTGCGTGTACTGTACTTGTCAGGTACGTGATTTTCATTTCACTAATCCTGTTTGATGGTGATTATCGGACTACGCGCCGAAACGTCCGTTCAGGCAGATAGTCCACCCGAACCACGCGATGGGCAACCAGCGAACTGTTACTGAGTGGCCAGAATTCTCGAACATCTTTCGGGGTGACGAACAAGAAGCGTCTCCACGGATTTGTATCCCTGTAGAACCATGGGTATGTAACTATAACAAAGATCGAAACCACACTACTTAAACTCACAGAAAATAGCCGATCGGAATAATGGATCTACAGGGGACATTTTGGTTATTATATCTCGTCCCGGTCGGGGCGTTGTCGTTCTACCGATCCCATTTCGGTGTTGCTGCCCTCGCTGCGGCGATTCCGCTCAGACTATTCCTTCCGTCGTATGGTCCGATTAATTATCCGTGGCTGGTCGGGTTTTTAGTTCTGGTTGTCTTACTGCACAAACTCGTGACGGAACACAAGTTCCGGATGACACCGCTTGACTTTCCGCTCGCGTTTCTTCTACTCGCACACGCCCTCACGATGTTCTACACACCACTGGACACGTTTCACTTAAGAAATTACGCGTCCATCGTACTCGCATTCGGCGCTTTTTTTGTTGTAACAAATCTCGTTGAGGGAGAAGACGAGTTTGAGTTCGTCATTGACATCCTACTGATCGTGGGTACGTTTCTATCGTCTATTACTATCTACTTTTTATTGACGGAAAGCATGCCGTCTTTCGTACCGATTGAGCGTTTCCATCGTGTGACGAACGCGGGTCCGAGTGGTCGGTTCTGGGGAACGATGTCGTCCCCATCCTCGTTCTCTTTGTTTTTTATTTTCTTGATGCCCTTCACACTGACCCGTGCAATATTGAATGATAAGGCCCGACACCGATTCGGATACATTGTGATATTAATATCGTTCGTCATCTCACTCGTCACGACACAGAGTAGAAGTGCAATTCTGGGCATGGCCGTGATGCTTTGTGTGTTTGGTCTCGGTACCGTTTCTTCCGGTCTGCTACCACTCCGGACGTTCCTCAGTAGCTTGGTCAGCGCGTCCATCCCCACAACGATCGTTCTCTATTTCACCGGCTTCCTTCAAGGCCTTGTTAGGCGATTCCAGCTCAGGGAAGCCTTCTGGGGTGGTCGGTTGGACCAGTACCGGTACGGGCTCGAACTTGGCGTCCACAACCCGGCTGGTGTCGGATCAGGCGATGCGCTCCTCTCTGCGCTGGCAGAACAAGGGATGGAAACCCCGATCAAGATACACAACGTTGTTTTGGGACTGTTTGCTCAGGCTGGAATACTGGGACTGATCGGGATACTCTGGTTCATCATCTCACAGACAAGGTATAATCTGTATGTACTGACGACCGATCTTTCTCTTCGACACCATTTGACAGTACTCGCCATGTTTTCTGCCATCCTTGGTTACTGGTCATTTGCTATGTTTAATTTCAAATACGACTGGGGATTCATTTTCATCTATTTCGGTCTCAACATGTCCTATATATTGGCACTGTCTAGCCAAAGAGCGAATAGTTCGCACTAATAGCCTATTGCAATGTTCGAAATTAGTTCGGGACACTCCGCTGATATGCATCGGTAATATTATGTGTGCACACTGTGCATAGTGGGCTGGCGTGGTTTCATGACGACACAGCGATTTGGCGTATCTGTTCCGGAAGAGATCACGCAGAAGCTCGAAGAACTGGTCGAGGAATGCGATGATCTTGGAGCGACTCGGTCAGAGATCATCTCGGCAGTGCTCGCAGCATACTTCCAGACCTGCGATGACCCAACCGCCCGCACTCGTGAAGTTCTCAAACAATATCGGACCGAAAAGAATGAGTGATTGTCGAAACTG
>CAZWHR010000067.1:0-5754 GCA_964633675.1 uncultured archaeon
AACGGTGTTATATCCGACGGTCTAGAAACAGACCTTCGAAATTCCAGACAGAAAACATTTAATCGTCCTTCTCTCCTTCTCCCTCTTCTTGACCTTTCTTCTTCGCTGCTTCCGCAATCTTGTCCGTGTTCAGGGTTGGTGCCATGTCCTGCGCCTTTTCTCCTGCTTCTTTCTTCTTTTTAATGTCCTCTCCGACCTCTGCAGCGAACTCCTTGGTCTTGGACTTTAGCTCGTATACTTCCTTCTCGTTCAGGTCGTCCATCTCCTTGTCCTTGACCTTTGACATGACTTTCTCCCACCTGTCGAACAGCTCTAGGTATTCCTCGCTTATGTCCAGCTTCTCCTCCATGACGTCTGGAAGGTCGGACCTGTCTTCCGGAGGCTCGATTCCCTTTGACTTGAGTGCTGCTACTGCAGCCTTGAGGAAGGTCTTGTAGTCATCAACCACGCCCTGCGCCTTCTTCTGAGACCCCATCTGGCCCACGAGCTGGTGCATCTCTCTTATGAAGTCATCTGTCATCTCCATGTGTTCCTGAACCTGTTCTGCGGTCACTTCCTGCGGGTTCTTCTCGGCCACATCGTTGAAATCGTGTATCTTGTTAGCTATATCCACGAACTTCTCGTCAAGCATATCGTTCTCTACAAACATCTCCTCTAGGGCCTTTCCTACGTCCTCCTTGTTCGGAGGTGTCTTGCCCATAAGCATTATCGGCGCCTGTCCTGCATTTGCCATCGCCTGCTCCAGTTTATGAGGTATGCTGGATCTTATCTGCTTCTCACATTTCTTGTAACCTGCTGCTGCCATCTTCAACCTCTTCTTGACAGCCTCTGTTGTGGATTTTATCTTTCCTCTCTCAAGCATCCTCTTTGCAGGCATGAAGATGCCGGTATCATATACAGGCTCTCCCTTCCTTAATACTCCGACTATAAGTGGCTCTCCGTCCTTGATAGATTCCCAGAAGTCTGTAAGGAAGGAGAAGTACTGTATCGTTATCCTATCATCGGTCTCCTTTGCCAGCTTTGTGACCTTCTTACGTATCTTATCTTTAGCTTCCTGCGGAACTCCTTTCTCCAGCTTTGTATCGTCCAGAACTACAAAAGTATCTATATCTGACTCGTGTGTATGCCTGCCTTCAGGAACCGAACCGTATACTGCCACACATTTCACTTTATCTCCGAGCTTGTCCAGCAGCTTGTCTGAAAACTCTTCTGCCTTCTCCATCCTTCTTCCCTGGCTCTTCTCCTTAGCCTTCTTCAGCTTCTCTTTAGAACTCATAGTCCACAGATTACCTCTATTGACCAAGCTTTAAAAATATAGCGAAATTCTTCCGGACTTCAAACATTTTTTATAGAATTGCTCATAATTGTAGAGAGGAGGAGTTCATATGTCTGATGAGGATCCTGAGTATATGCTCTATGAGACGTATTCCCAGATAGAGTCCGAGGAAAGAGGAGAAGATATTGGAATGGTTGACCACGGAGAAGAGGAGACCGGGGGAAAGGCTGGAGCCGGGTTAGTAATCGTTACGGCAGACCTGGACGAGATACTTCTTTTCAAAAGGTCCGATATAGTAAGCGATCCTTCTGTATGGGGGATACCTGGCGGTGCAAGACAGGAACTGGAATATGAGCCTGATAAAAGATTTGTAGAACCCAGGGAGGATTTCGAACAGTACTTGGAAGATCCTCTTGTGGCTGCGGTTTCTGAAGCAAGGGAAGAGATCGGAGGCCTCCCTAGAGGGAAGATAAGAAGAGAGCCATACCTCTATAGGAAACCGGGAACAGATTTTATTTACGACAAGTTCCTGCTTGAAATCGATTCTCAGGAAAGACATTCCTTTGAACCTGACCTCAACTGGGAACATGAGGCCTACAGCTGGTTTGACATGAGCTCTCTAGAGAATATAGATCTCCACTGCGGTGTCGAAGAGTTCCTTGAGGAATACGAATTCTAGGACTGATCACATCTCATCCAGCGTATCTATACCAAGCAGTTCCAGTCCTTTCTCTGTAACCCTCTGGAACAGCTCCACGATCTTCAACCTGCGCTTCTTGTCTTCCTCTCCGGACTGTATAACCGGATAGTCATGGTAGAACGAGTTGAACTCTTCACACAATTCTGAGAGATAGTTGGCGACCTTTGCCGGCTCTCGACTGTTGGAGGCGTCTTCCAGAACTTCGGGGAACCTTGAGATCTCCTTTAGAAGCTGGTGCTCTCCATCCTCGAAGCCTCCGACAATCTCGCCCTCAACATCCGCCTTCTCCAGTATACTCCCTGCCCTGGTGTTAGAGTACTGAAGGTAAGGGCCTGAATCTCCTTCAAAGGAGAGCGCCCTGTCCCAGCTGAACTGTATGTCCTTGTTCCGGGAGACTGACAGGTTAGCATATTTAAAGGCGCCTATACCTACAGCCTCCGGATTTCCTTCATATTCTGAACCTTCTATCTTTTCCCTGGCCTTCTCTACAGCTGTATCAAGAACCTCTGACAGCCTGATGACTCGCCCTTTTCTTGAGGACATGCTTCCTTCCTCAAGCTTGACCAGGCCATAACTTATGTGCTCGCATCCTTCATTATTTATCCCCAGCTTCTCTGCAGCCTCGAAAACCTGCTTGAAGTGCAGATCCTGCTCCGAGGCCACCACGTACAGGTTGTAGTCGAATCCTTTCTCGTTCCTCTTGCTGAGGTTGCCGAGATCTCTTGAAAGATAAAGCGTGGCACCGTCAGCTCTCTTCAGTATGTTGTCCGGCATGTCCTTGAACTCCATGTACAGGCTTCCATCCTCATCCTCCTTGATTATTCCTTTCTCCACACCTTCTTGGATAATACTTTCTGTCTCCTCCAGAACTGTGGACTCTCCTGTCCACCGGTCGAACGCTATACCCATCCTCCGGTATTCTTCCTTGTGGAACTCTATCGAGGCATCTCTAAACATCTTCCACAGCTTTCTTGCCTCTTCATCTCCCTCTTCGACCTTCTTCGACCACTCCCTACCCTTTTCTTTAAGTTCTTCGTTATTTTCAGCTTCCTCGTGGAACTTGACGTACAGCTCGAACATGTGCTCCATTGGCGCTTCCTCGAACGCCTCCATACTACCGTACTCTTTGAATGCATAGATAAGCTTACCATACTGGGTTCCCCAGTCTCCTATGTAGTTCTCCGACACCACTTTGTAGCCTACAAAGCTCAGTATCCTCTGAAGCGCATCACCGAGAGCGTTGTTCCTTCCGTGACCTATATGCATCGGCTTTGCAACGTTCGGAGCTGAGAAATCGATTATAACTTTACCTTCCTTCTGGTCCACACCCATGTCTTCAGACTCTATCTGCTTCTTTACTATCTCTGCATGCCTCTCCCGGTCCAAATAAAAATTGAGATATCCGGGCCCCGCAACTTCAACCTTCTTAACTATATCTGATTCTTTAAGCGCTTCTGCAAGCTCCTCCGCCAGTTCTCTTGGATTCCTGTCCTTCTCTCCGGCTATGCGCATGACGGGATAGGCGTAGTCCCCGAACTCCTGATTCGGAACCTCGATGTCTCTGGCACCCACATTAACACCGGATTCCTCTCCGATCTCCTCTGCAAGCCGTTCCTTTATCCCTTTCATCTCTATCTGGGGTTGTGGTTTAAAGGTTTAAAAAGGTGTAATGGTGCATAGAGAATTATTAGATACTTCTACTGATACTTCTCTTCCTCCCATTCTTCCGGCCTTGTACCCTGCTGGATGGGTCTTGAACCGCTCCAGGTCTTGTCCGGGCTTTCTGTCTCTAGGAGTCCTGACAGTGGATCCAGCGCATGTTCGAATATTTTCTGCCATTCGTGATGCCATTCCTCGTCTGTGAGTCCGAAGAACTTGAGTATCATGTAGTCCTTCAAGGTTAGGTTCTCACTGTTGTTCTCGAATTTTTCCATTGCTCTATCAACCCTGTCTGACTCCAGCTCCTCTGAGGTGATGCCTATCTCTAGCATGTGGAGCATAAGCCTCAGCATGTATGTGGATTCCGCCTTCTCCGCTCCGAGCTCGTACAGCATTACAGCAGGTCTGTCCTTTCTCTTACAGAACCCTCTCTCTACCAGTGACTCTATATGTCTGTAGACTGTGGTGTCCCCTCTCCTTATGGGCTGGTGGTGATGCTTCTGGCTTGAGAGCGCCGGATGAGTAATATGCTGCTTGACGATATACTTTCCATCTCCTTCCTCTAGACCTCTGAAACCTTTCTCTTCATTACCCTCTATAGCCCATAGAGGCTCTATACCGTTGACAGCCAGGTGCTCCATGTCTATCGTACAGTAGACCACTTCATGCGTCTTCCCATTCACTTCTGTGTTGTTTATAGCTCGCGCCACCTTGATTATATCGTAAGGCTTCCAGAGACGGCTCCTTCCCTCTGGGCCGACCGAGTGAGACTCCCAGTCAAGTGTTAAATTCTTCTCGTCCAGCATCTCTACAAGAGTCTTGTCCTGTCCAGGCCCCACTACCTGTGTGAAGTGCCCCCATACATATGCGCCTGCACCTGCGGCTACAACCCGGTCATAGTGTTCAGATTCCTTCAGTTTCTCCAGCGCCTGGTTGAACTCGTCCAGGTTCTCTAGACTGTACTTGCTGGAGTCTATCTCTGTTATCTCGTTCCAGATGTATTCTAGGTGCGGATTATCTGAGAAAGGCATCCACCTTGGCATCATCTCCCAGAAGATCACGGAGGGCCTGCTCATCTGATCTCTGTAAGCGCCTCCCCTGAAGTTGATGATGTCTCTGAACGCCACTTCTCCTTCACTCATCTGCCGATCCACCTGATCCTCCTGAAAGTAATCCCGATTTCCTCTGTAGATTTCTTCTTTCTTCAGTCTATCCACTATTGCGTCTTTAAGCTCTTCTTTGACGTTTTCTACAATTGTGTCCATCTTTTTCTGGTATTCCTCCGGCTTTCTGAGGTGCTGGTCATCATCTAGTTCCCAGAAAATCTTTGGAATTAAAGGGAGCCAGCGTGAGTTAGTGTGCAAATTAGGGTTGAAACGAGGAATATTCTGTGCTATTGTAGATCCTTCTCTGTGTTCTTTGAGCTCTTTAATCTCTTCTGGAACGTCTGTCCTAGTTCCTGCTATGTTCTGTATGGCGCTCGACCGAATCATTTCTATCTGTCTAATTATAGATCTTATAGATTCTTCTCTTTCGTCTTTTGTCATCTCCTTAAATGCTTTTACTGGGGATTCTTGAAGAGCATCCATTAACTCCCGCCCCCTTTCTGTAAGTTGGGGATTATCCCTTCCTTCTACATGAGCCTGCTGTATGTATCTTCCAAGCTCTTCTTCATAGTCGAACAGCTCTGGCTTATTTTCCGCAATGTGCTCGAGATTCTGCCTGATTCTATCGGTATCGTCAATATTGCTTACTGCATCCAAAATCTTATCGCTCAAATAGTCCTTCTTGCTCATATAGTTGATGATTTCTCTTCTGAAAATTATGTTGAAGTCCGTAAACCCTTCTATATCAGATGCGATATTCCTCAATGTGTCGAAGTTGTCTCTAAGCTCTTCTTTCCACAGGTAGTGCTTGAAGAAGCTGACCCTGAACGCGGTGTTGTTGAAGATCCTGGACTCCATTATGTTCTCACCGAAGGGATCTACAGAAACTGAACGCGCCATCCTCTCCTTCCTCTCGGGAATGGTTGATTTCACAAGATGTGAGTTGATCCCGTGGATGTACTGCTGCCTCCCATGCGCATCTGTCTGGCTCTCTACCGCTTCTTTAAGCTCCC
>CAZWHR010000068.1:0-5727 GCA_964633675.1 uncultured archaeon
CAAGCACTATCTGTTTCCCTCTATCGGTATCCACAACCCTTACCTTTGTCTTGTTTTTCTCCTCAAGGTTTTCTACACGAGTTTCCAGCTGTTCAACTTTCTCTTTAAGATCAGATTCAGTCATTTCAAGTCACCGTGAGAGAATTATGAGATTTCCGTTAAATACGGAGGGGAAGTTCACATCTGGTGGTTTCCATGAGAATACCGTTCTGGAAAAACCTGTACAGATATCCCGATAAATAAAAAGGGAGGTCTCCGGGTGTCTGGAGGCAGGGATTAGAGTGCTTCCTCCCAGACAGATCTATATTCCTGCTTAAAGAGCCGGAACATTTCCCGGAAGCGATTTGGTGTTCTTCCTTGCCTTCTCCAGTTCAAGCTGGTTCCTAACATCTTCAAGGTCTCTCCTGGTCTCTATCAGCATTGAAAGGAGAGCAGCCTCTGCCTTGTCATCCTCCTGAAACCGGTCTATGAACTTCTTGTACTTCTTGACCTCTCTGAGTATCTGCTTGAACATCGTCTGCCTGTCTGGATCAAGTTTTGCTTTCAGGCCCTCCCATTTATCAAGTTTGTCCTCTACGTTTTCATTGTCCTTCTGTCGATCTATCTTGATTTTCTGTCTCATTTGAATCACCTATGTAGGCATTATCTCGACTCCCTTTTTATACTGTCAGACCTAGTTCCGGAAGCCGCAAAACGACCGAACTACGTCTATATTAGGAGCTGGAGACCTAGAAAAACAGCCACAGCCATACCGGAAACGGGTCGTTTCCTTTAAATAGATGGAGCCCTAAAATAGGGATGGAGAGATGGAAGAGATAATAACCGATGCAAGGGTTCTCCGGAACGAGTTCATACCTCGGGAAGTGGTTCACAGAGACCAGGAGATTCAGGAGCTGGCCAGCGCTCTTGAACCCCTGATGGAGGATAGAGAGGCAGAGAACACACTTATATTTGGCCCTCCTGGAACTGGAAAGACATGTATAGCCCAACATACACTCGAAAGGCTCTCAGAGGAGCACCTGGATCTTAGATACCACTACATAAACTGCTGGGAGAACTACAACAGGTTCAGAGTCCTATACAAGGCACTGGAAGGTCTGGGGAAAACTCTAGACATCTACCGTAGAAATACACCTACCGACGAGCTCTTCACAAGACTGAAGGACGAGCTGGACAGGCCCTACGTACTAATACTCGATGAGGTAGACCAGTTAGAAGATGAAAAGGCTCTATATGACCTTTACACAGTTCCAAAGCTTACAGTAGTTATGATTGCCAACAAGGAGACCTTCTTCCACAAGATGGACGATAGGGTTAGAAGCAGGTTGATGAACTCCAGAAGGATAGAGTTCAAGAAGTACAGCGCAGACGAAATCGAAGACATACTTGAGGACAGATCCAGATGGGGTCTAAGACCTGGAGCGGTGGACAGTTCTATCCTGAGGAAGATTGCTCTTTCTGCAGATGGGGATGCAAGGATCTCTATAGGCATCCTCAGATCTGCTGCAAGGAAGGCGGAGGAACAAGACTCTGAAGAGATAACCAGGGAAATGGTGCAGGAGTCCATCCCTGATGCCAAGTCCGAACAGCGCCAGAAGAACCTGGAGAAACTGACTGACCATCAGCGCATCCTCTACGACATAATCGAGAAAGAGGGAGAGATAAAGCCGAGTGAACTATATGAACGCTACAGGGATGAGGCAGAAGATTCCAGATCAGACCGTATGCTGAGGAAGTACCTGAACAAGATGGTACATTATAATCTGATAGACTCGGAGGGAGAGGGCAGGTGGAGGGTCTACAAGAGTAAATGACGTGATAGGGTGCTATTTTGAGAGATCTAGCTATTTTGTTCTTCTATTAAGCTTCGAAATGTTTTCCTGCGCCTTTTCTGGTATGTCTCTGTCCGGTTCTTCCAGTCCTGGCTGATCTGCGCTATATGAATTTCCTACCACTACAGTTCCTGTCATTCCGTGAGCCTCATGAGGGCTACAGTAATAGTCGTATACCCCTTTCACATTGAATTCACGGCTGTATGACTCTCCTTTTTCCATAAGTATGTCGGAGTCCCATTCTTCTGCCTTTTTAGGGATTCTGTCCGAATATGCGGTGGTTGAGTGTCCTTTTCCCACCCATCTGACCCGGTCACCCGGATCGAGGTAGAGTATCTCCGGCTTGAACTCCATGTCCTCATAGTCCATTTCCACAGTTACAGTATCCCTCTTACCGTTCCGGTAGTTGTTCTCCAGCTCTTCCCTCCCACAACCGGGAATGGAGAGTATTGAAGCGGCAATAAAGCTGAGCGCTGTCGTGGCCGTCACGGCGCTCTTCCACAGGGACTGCATGTAGCCCTCTTCGGAACTTCCATCATCAATCCAGTTCATTTTGGTCACTTTGGCTACCTCCGTTCTACAAGAATCGCCCTAAATTTTTAATAGGTAACTGATCCTGTGTCCGTGGGAATTATGTTCTCCTCTTTAAGAAGAGTTCTAAATCAGTTACTGCACAAGTTCAGATGGATTAGGTATCCAATCAAGAATCTTTGAAAAACCCGCCTTTAGATTTATTTTTGCTGTCCTCTTGTTCTCTGTTGTGTTCTCTGATAAACTCATTGGCCTTGTCCATATCATAGTTCGGAAAGCCTGCTACGGCTCTCTTCAATCTCTTTATGTGTTTCTCTTGTTCTTTGATTCTTCTCTTGTAGTTTTTCATTTCGCTGTAAACTGTCGTTCCAGGCTTTGTCGAATTCATTTCTGTGTCTTTCCATCGAGTCTTCTAATGTTCCCTTCTCCATCTGTTCTCTAGCCATGTTCCAGAGCTTTATCTCATAGAGAGTCTCATCGTCTTCAACGTATTTTTTGGATTTCTCAACCAGTTCTCACTGTCGTATGAGTCAACAATGTCGCTCACCTGCTGACTCTGCTCCCAAGCCCATTCTAAATCATGAACATACCAGCTTGTCATTTTTGATTACCTCCATTTTCATTTGTTGTCGGGAAACACTCCTTCCGCCTCTAAAATAGTTCTAAGAGGTGGAGTGGTTACAAAATGGTCTACACCCTTGTCCTGGAGTTCCAGAAGTTCATCTTTATCTCTGGAATCTTTAAGGGTGTTTCTATCGATCATCAAGTCTATTTTATCAAACTCTCGTACGCTTTCATCGCCAAACTGTGATCTATATGCAGGTACTTCAACCTCTCTTCCGCGATCCTCGTCTACTCTTGTGAGGCCTTCTGAAAGAGCTTCTTTCTCCACGAGATATAGGTTTCTGTTCCATCCTTCAAGATCTCCTTCACCATCGTATATGTTTACATCGCCGTCTATAATATCCTCTGAGGATATTCCCTCTTCACCTCTTGAAGAGGCTCCCGGCCTTCTGACGCTTAAGACATTGATCCCGTTACGTGCCGGGTTCCATTTAACCGCTCCTGTGATAGATTCACCCCCATCCTCTGAACTGGAATAAGTACAGACCACAAGCTCATCGTCACCTTCCTCGTAATGCACGTCCATAACTTCTCCTATTCCTAGATCAAACATAGCTCTTCCATACATGTGAGTCTCTTCTCCTTCTCTATCGGAAGGAATTAGGGCTCTGCGCTCTCCATTCTTCTCCCGAACATATAGAAATTCCTCGGATATTTCCCTTGAGCGGGTCTTCTTCGGGTCAAGTATCTCCTGCTTTGTTGCTGGATATCCAAGACCTGCACAGAAGTGTAATGCGTCCAGCGGCGAGGATTTATCCTTCTTCAAGAAAGCATAATAACCGTCCTCAAGTTTATCCAGTCCTCCTGCAGAAGGTGATCTTAATGGGTCTTCCCCATCCGCTATCGATACTCTCTCACCATTTTCAAGCCTTTCTCTAAGCTCCTCTGCTGATTCTTCAGGACGACCGTTTTCCTCAAACTCGGATCTGGAGGTTGCGCCTGTTAACTTTGCGGCCTCCTCGTTTCTTATAGCGTATTCAGACTCGGCTTCCGCAAATTCACCTTCGTCTACAGGAAGGTGAACTATATAGGTATCTCTCCCTTCTGGATTTGGCTCTATATATGCTTCAAACGATTTCATCGTATAGATCTCGGATTCCATGGTCATTTCAGACACCGATCAAAAGTTCAATCCAAACATTGATACATCTATTGGCTACTCCGGAATAGTTAATGCCGTGTTAGTTCTGAAATGAGAACTAACATACACATATTGGTTCTGAAATCAGAGCCAACACAGATATCTTCTACTGAAGGTTGCGAAAATCATTTAACCGCAAGACTCCAAAGTTCCTACATGGACCTGCTCGAGTTCGAGGGCAAGCAGCTTTTCAAGAAGCACGGTTTGAGGATTCCTGACGGCGCTGTGTTCTCTGGAAAAACTGTAAAACTTCCGGAAGCCGAGTCGCTGGTGGTGAAGGCGCAGGTTCCGGCGGGAAAACGCGAGGAAAAGGGAGGTATAAATCTTGTTTCCCGGGAAGAGGCGCTGGATGAAGCAAAGTCCATGCTTGGAACGGAAATGGAGGGAGATCAGATAAGAGATGTTCTGATAGAGGAGGAGCTGGAGATAGACAGAGAACTATACATCTCACTGTCGATAGACAGGCTTGGGAAGGGCTATCAACTGGTATTCTCAGAGAGAGGAGGCTCCGGGATAGAGGAAATATCAAGAAAGCATCCGGAAGCCATACATAAGCTGGAGTTCTATAAGTTTGACTGGAGAAAAATTGCGAAAGGACTGGACTCTAAGGACTTCAAGAGGGCTGAAGAGGTAGCTGAGATAGCGGAGAAGATGCACAAATTGATGCGCGAGGAGGACGCATTACTGGTGGAGATAAACCCTCTCATACTTACAAAAAGTGGAGAGCTTGTAGCAGCAGATTCAAAAGTAAGGCTGGACGACAACGCATTTTACAGGAATGAATACGACATAGATAGGCTTGAAAGGCTGGAGAAGAAGTCCGGCAAGGAAGAACTTGAATTTGTTGATCTAGATGGAAATATAGGAATTATAGGGAACGGAGCAGGACTTGTGATGGCAACTCTAGACTCCATCAGCCACTTCGGAGGAAAACCAGCTGATTTTCTTGATGTGGGTGGGGGCGCCGACTTCGAGAAGATGAAAAATGCCATGTCCAAGGTTCTAGATCAGGAAGACGTTGAAGGCCTGTTTGTGAACATCTTTGGAGGTATAACCCGGTGCGATGAGATAGCGAAGGGTATAATAGACTTCAGAGCCGAGGAAAACGTTGAGATTCCGATGGTTGTAAGGATGGTCGGCACAAACCAGGAAAAGGGCAAAAAGATGCTTGAGGAAGAAGGAATCCCGGCGCTGGACTCTATGGATAAATGCGCAGAGAAGATAGTTGAGCTTGTAGGAGGTGGAAGCTGAAAATGCTGATAGACAGGGACACAAAAGTGCTGGTACAGGGAATCACCGGAGATCAGGGAAGCTTCCACTCCAAACTGATGAAGCGGTACGGAACAGACGTTGTAGCCGGAGTTACCCCGGGCAAGGGAGGAAGAGAGATGCATGGAATACCGGTATATGACTCAGTAGAGGATGCGCTGGACAGACATTCGGTTGACTGGACAATAGGGTTTGTACCTGCGCGCTTTGCAAAGGAAGCGGCGTTTGAGGCGCTGGAGAACGGTCTCAACACCTGTGTAATAACCGAGAACATACCTGTGCATGACTCGATAGATATACAGCAGAAGGCGCAGAACCTCGGCCTGGATG
>CAZWHR010000069.1:0-592 GCA_964633675.1 uncultured archaeon
GGTAGGGGCGGAGCTGGCCGTCGAAACCAGCGGGCGTCTCGGCGTCTGTGACCCACGATACGAGGTCGGTCTCGAACAGGTCCGCGAGCGTCCCCTCGAACTGGCTCTCCACGACGGGCAAGCCGGGATCGGATTCGGCCAGGCCCGTCTCGACATGGAATGCCTAAGCGACGGTCATCGTCTCCTCGCCGGGGCGCTCATACAGCTCCAGCGGCGCTTCGAGGTCGACCTCCTGTAACGAGACCCACTGCCCACGCACACGCACGAGAGGCAACTTGAGCGCGGCCAGCTCTTCGAGTTTTTCCTCCGAGAGGCCTCGTCCCCGAGGACGACGTCCCAGCGAACGTCACAGAGTTGCTCGACTCCGATGCCGGCGACTAACGTGTCAGGCGCCGTCGAGGTCTCGGACTCGGCGGTCACTCGTGTCCCGAGTCGTCGTTCCGGGTCGTTCCACCACGCCGGCAAGATCACCCCAAATCCCGCCTGCTCGAGCACCTCCCCGTACTCCCGCAGGAACTCGGCGGCCTCGGTGACAGTGAGATCGAGCGTCGTCGGGGTTGCTTCCTCGAGTGCCGGATACAGCGACGCAGCC
>CAZWHR010000069.1:692-2907 GCA_964633675.1 uncultured archaeon
CGGCCAAGCTCTTCCGAGGCCGACTGTGAACTGCAGCGTGTTGGCAGGTACTGTTAGAGTACGACCGCTCCAACGACATGCCGGATACAGCGACGCAGCCCGGCCAAGCTCTTCCGAGGCCGACTGTGAACTGCAGCGTGTTGGCAGGTACTGTTCGAGTACGACCGCTCCAACGACATCGACGGTACCTACCCGATTTCGCGACACATGCACCCACCAGGATCGTCGAGAGGCTCACTTGCTCGACACTGAGGGCGAGCGTTGTAGTACCAGACCAGATGATGAGGCTGGACGTCACACGAACGTGGAGAAGTAGGCACGGACCCCGGTGTGGGTCTCGCCGTACCGAGTATCGGGGCACGGTACGTCGCAGGGACTGTTGCTGTGGGAGACCGTGGTAGGTTCATCGCCGACGACCTCGCGAGACCGGCCAGTGAACACGTCGGTTAGGCCAGTAAGCGACGGACTAGGCTCGGGCCAAATGAAGTTCTCCATCCGCTCAGCCCGGCTACGAGAACTCGGTAGACCCTCACGGCCGTCGACAGCATCGAGTCGATGGAGATTCGGTACGAGTACTCCGGATAATACTCTTACATGTCCTCTGTCACTAGCGATTCGCGGAGACAATCTGCGAACCGGTCTAGTCCACCGACTCCGAATCGCCGTCGGCGTCCCGACGCACGTCGAGAATCGCGTCTGCGACGTTCCGGACGCGTTGTTTATGTGATGCTGACGTCCGCACGCTCTGGGCAGCATCCAGTTGGCCGTTTACGATTGTGTTCTGTTGGGGTCCCCACGTTTCGACTGGCTCGGAGGTGATGCAGTCAACCCAGCGCTTGATACCCTCGATGCGTTGCTCGGGATCGCGAACGTGTTTCCCGCCGAGGTGCTCAGGCGTGTTTGAGTCGCTCATATTCGGCTTCGACATCCAGGCGCTGTACCCACTCTTCCAGCCGGGACACACTAAGACTTTCCTCGAAGAGCGTGTAGAGGTGCACTGCGTCCTCGACGTCGGTCTGGGCACCGAGATGGAGTTTGTAGGCGATCTGGAGCTCCAGCTGCCCGATCGGGATCACGTCACCACCAATCTGGGCCGCGAGAGCGTTTTGGAGGGACGCACGGTCGAACTCGTCTCGTGCGAACTTGACCTCGAGATGCGGGGTGATCTGCTCGTCCGGGGCGACCCAGACATTGTCGCCCTCATCCAACATCTCGTACATTGTGGAAAGCGGCATCGCTGGCCCCCAGAACCCCTGCTCGTCGAGCGTCACGGCGAGGTCGGCGAGCGTCTCCTCGTCGGTCCGTTCGATGATGACGTCGATGTCTTCGGTTGAGCGCGCCCGGCCCGCGAGGATCGACACGTACCCGGCGACGTAGACGTGCTTGATATCGAACTGATCCAATATTTTGGAGAACTCGATAGCTAACTCGTCGAGCCGGTTCGGCTTGCGTTCCACGATGAGTATTTCGTTCCGTAGTTCGATACCCGCCATAGTGGTCTGTGAATAGGAGGGCGCATAAACCGTCGGGATTAGCGGTCTTTACGTCCCGACCCAGTACAATCAATGAGCCATGAATTACAGCTATCGCGATTTAGTACCCCCGTGGTACGTCACCCCGATCAAACAGCGCGATTTCGACGATCAGCAGTGTGAGCTGTCCAAGAGCGTCCTCGCCGACGGCGTTGCCACGCTCCACGGATACACTGCGCTCGCGAACCGGTGGCAAATCATGCCGATGTTTGGACCCCGTGCCAACCCTACCACCGTTCTCAGTCGCAGAACTGCGAGGCGATCACCCCATAGACAGGAAATGTCAACAGAATCGAAACTACGGTCGCCGCGCTATGGACTGCCGTGACCACATCGTCTACGAAGGCCGCACCTGGTACCTGCTATCTGACAAGTTCTGAAGTCATCATCACAGCGACCACCGACTCCCTGACTACTCCGTCGACGGATCAAGTGCTTGCCACCGATGGGAGTCCGGTCACGCCGCCTCCAACGCAGACGAAGAACGCAACTAGGCGCCGGCGCTAGCGGCAGCCTTCATCGAGTTGATCGCCGCTTGAACCGAGTTGTCATGTAAAGCGGTCTCGTGGCAACGTTCGGGCCCGAACGTCGCATCATCGGTGCGCTGAACGCAAACCGATGCGGTCCAATCAGGCGGGCGCACATTTTTGTACGGGTCCGCCCAAACCTATTCGGATCGCCAT
>CAZWHR010000069.1:3007-5675 GCA_964633675.1 uncultured archaeon
GGCACCACCCAAGCCTATTCGGATCGCCACTCAGGAGTATTAGATCGTCACTGCCGAAGACTCCGAGATTCACGACGAGCCACACATCGAAGGGAGTCGTGTCACCGTCCGGGACGTGTACGTCCGGGTCGAAGAGCGAGGTGATACACCAACGACGAGTGCCGATCAGTTCAATCTCGACGTCACAGCGATCTACGAGGCCCTGGGATACTACCTCGCCAATCCGGAAGTGATGCGTCGTGTCAAACAACGCCACAGCCGAGCCGGCAAATCAGGTAGCGAGCGATAAACGATCTCACCGCCGGACACGTGATGGCTGCCCTATCGGCTATTTCTCGATGAAAACGTCGAACACGACGTGTAGCATAGCCTCGAGAATTACGGCCACGACGCCAGGCACGTCGGTTTCCTGCCAGAACTCGGAAAGGGATCCGAGTACGTCCCGATCGACGACAACTCGCTCGATACTGAGGGGGTGATTCTCACGTACGACGACGATTTCGTCCTCGAGATGGTGGAGAGTGACAGACACGCGGTACGCTACGTGGGCGAGGCCACCATGTCGGCAACGCACGTGGCTGATATCGTCCACGCAGTGCCCTCGCTGGATCCCCAGTCGGAACTGGCCGGTCTCGAATACGTTACGGACCCGTGGTTGGGACGATCGCCCGAATGACTGCCACGTCGTGTCCGATACTCCGACTCAGCCACCGACCGAGGTTCCTCGCCTCGCTCGCTTCGATCCGTCGATCGCGGTACGGGTCGAGAACGCGATAGTGACGGCAATGTAGCGTCCGGGTAATCGTAGACAGGTAAACTATAATGACTGCTGTGAGTCATTCCGGTCTCGACCGCAGGACTGCGTGCGGACGAACCGGTAAACAGGTACAGCAGTCATTATATCCCTCTACTTCGCTCAGTCTGTGGACATCGCTTCGCAGGGTTACCCTCGCCAGAAACCCCCGGATCACGATGCCCCGAGCTGCTGGAAGAACGTCTCCTCGACGAACGGTTCGGCCTGCAACTATCCATTGCCTTCCCAAGATGATCGCGCTGCTGGACGTCCGTGATCGGCAAACACTCGATATGCACCCTCCTACCGCTCGATAATCCGCCAGGTGGCCCACGATCACGAACTCGTCGAGAACCCGCGCCCCACCGAAACCCTCCTCGAGCAGTTCCCGGTCGGCTGCCTCGGCTCGCGTAGCGAGTTAGAGGCGATCGAGTCGATCCAATCACAACTATACCGACCTCTGCAGACGAATGGGCCGGCTTCGAGCTCGGCAAGGCGGCCGAAGAGCCTTCCATGGGGCTCTTGAACTCTTCGAACCGTACGACTGGATGGCGGTCGGTGACGCGACCTACGGAGTCTACAGGAACCGCGTGAACGTCGATTGCTTGTACCCCTTCGACGACGACGTCGAGACGCGTGAACAGATCACCCGGCTCGAGATCACAGACGATCACCTCGCGTGAGCGACGAACAGTGTTGCACAGACGTTCGGTCGTGGATCGACCAGCGTCGTTTGAAATTGCCACCGGCGTGCGGCGAGGTTCGAGATGTGGCAACAGCAGTGCTTCCCGCGAACGCTCGAAAACTCGACTGCGAAACCGTGTTCGGTACACTAAAGGGACGGCCTGCAATAGTCCAGACGAGGGCCTATAGCTAAGTCCGGTTACAGCGCCCGGCTCATACTGTCCGTCGCTTCCGCGGCGACATGGGACACCGGGTGATTCCCCGGTTCAAATCCGGGTGGGCCCACTGAACACCGCCGAGCGACAGCGAGGCGTGTGTGAAACGCCACCGGATTTGAACCAGGGAACGGGAGGTGAGCGAGCACCGCGAGCGAACGGGAGTGACCGAGGTTCAAATCCGGGTGGGCCCACTGAACACCACCGAGCGCCAGCGAGGTGTGTGTGAAACGCTCCCGATTTGAACCCAGGGAGTCGCAGCCCGCGCAGCGGAGCGAGCAGGACCGTCTTCCTCAGGTTCAAATCCGGGTGGGTCCACTGCGTCAATATACTTTTTCAAGAGTTAGAGCCCGAAATCTTATGGTTGAAAAGCTACAATTGTAGTTAATGGAAGTAGAAGAACCCGGACTCTTCCACATATCGCAGTCCACAAACAAGGCGTCGCAAGTGATACTGATTTCAGATTCAATGGCGGAAAAGTATACTATGATACATCAAGCACTTTCGACTACCATCGTTGAGAACCTTGATTTTGGCTTGAGTATTGATCTTCCTGATTTAGTAGATCAACTTCTTGGTTTGATGACCTTAGATTTAGGTCCAGTCTCGGTCCATATCGGTGCTCTCGCGTTCGTTCTCGGGGAAATTTGCAACCGATTCATCATCCGTGGATACGAGATCGGCAGGTATCCTGCTAAGGTGGGGATAATGAAAGTCGGTATGTCCAAAGTGGGTAAACTAAATTACGAGATCGAGCCCGTAGACCTCAACTCTATCGAGTGAACAGTTGTACCTGAATTGAGTTTGCGAGTCTATTAATGAAATGAAAACTAAGATACAGAAACACCCGGTTCCATGTTATTCCCCGAGTTCTCTTCCAAGAGAAATTACTCAGGCATTACTCGATGGTCAATCGTCTGATTACGATGATGGTAGTTGACACCCAGTCGGTTTTCACGAAAGAGGTCTTCTTTTT
>CAZWHR010000070.1:0-4565 GCA_964633675.1 uncultured archaeon
CTCGAAGCGGGTAGTCTGCCTCCCGGTCGGCAATCTGAGCGGCGAGGCGAAGCGTCGGCTCTCCCGCGGGCCCAGCGGCGTAGACGACCATCACGTGCGGGCCGATTCGGGAGTGCTCTCCGGAGAAAAGCAGGGGACGCGTTGATTCCTCGAGGAGATGGCGGGCCGTCGAGCCGATCTGCTCCGTAACCCAGGGACTGTGGCCCCGACCTCCGAGCGTGATCAGATCCGCCTCCTCGGTCCGTCGGAGAATTTCGGAGGAGACGTTCCCCCGAACGACCTGCAGTCGATAGGTCAGATCGCGGTTCCGGAAGCTGCGATCGAGGAGCTGCTCGATGCGGTCGGCGCGGAGGCGCAGGTGCCGCTCCAGTTCTTCGGGTTCGAATCGACCAATCTGACCTGAGGTCGCTCGGATCTCCCGGGTCAGGTCCTGGCCGGCAGCCCGCACCAGCTCTCGGTCTTCGACGAAGAGGGCCCGGATATCGGCACCGAGCCGTTCACCGAGCCGAGCGGCCGCTTCCAGGCTCCTCTCGCTGGAGGGGGAGGCATCGAGGGCGACGAGAATGCGTCGGATTTGAACAACTTCGGTCTGCTCGCTCATGCCGGACCCTCGGAGTCGGTGATCAGAAATTCCGTGCGCCGCTCCGCGTACTTGCTGATCCGGTCGCTGATCTTCCGGTTGATCGTCTCCTCGGGATACGTCCCGTCCTCCCGGAGCCCCCCCATCGGCGCGCCCGTCAGGAGTTCCATGCCTTCGTCGATCGTCTCGACCGGGTAGACGTGAAACCGGTCCTCCGCTACTGCCTGCCGGACTTCTTCTCGAAGCATCAGGTTCTCCACGTTGTCCGCAGGGATCAGCACGCCCTGCTTGCCGGTGAGTCCTCGCTCGCGGCAGATCTCGAAGAATCCCTCGACCTTCTCGTTAACGCCGCCGATCGCCTGGACCTCGCCCCGCTGATTGACCGAACCAGTCACGGCGAGGGACTGGTCGATGGGCACCTCGGAGATCGCGGAGAGCAGCGCGTAGAGCTCTGCCGAGGAGGCGCTGTCCCCGTCCACGCCCCCGTAGGACTGTTCGAAGACGAGGCTCGCCGAGAGGGAAAGGGGCGTCTCGTCCGCGTACCGGCCCCCCAGGAATCCGGAGAGGATCATCACTCCCTTCGAGTGGATCGGACCGCCCAGCTCAACCTCCCGCTCGATGTCGATCACGTCGCCCTTGCCGAGTCGAACCCGTGCGGTGATCCGGTTCGGACGCGCGAACGTCCCATCCCCGAGCGGGATCACGGAGAGGCCGTTGATCTGGCCTTCGACCCGACCCTCGGTATCGATCAGCAGGCGATCCCGAAGAATCTCCTCCTGCATCCGCTCGCGGAGGCGCCCGGCTCGCTCGCGGCGCGCCTCGAGCGCCTCCTCCACGTGCCTGCGTCGGATGATCTCCTCGCTGGACCTTCTCGCAAAGAGATCCGACTCCCGGAGCAGATCGCGCACGTCCCGAATGCCCGTGGACAGCTTTTGTGCGTCCCGGGCCATCCGCGAGCTCTCCTCGATGATGCGACCAACGCTCCCCGGATCGAGCGGGCGAAGCTCGTTCTCCTCGGCCAGGGCACCGAGCATTTTGGCGTAGTCCTCTTCCGTGTCCTCCGATCGATCCATCTCCTCCTCGAAGTCGGCCTGGACCTTGAACAGGTTCTCAAACTCCGGATCCAGCTCTCGGAGCAGGTAATAGAGCCACCGCTCGCCGAGCAGCACGACCTTCAAATCGAGGGGGATCGGTTCGGGCTCGAGGGAGATCGTTCGCACCAGGCCCAGTTCCTCCTGAAGGGACTGGATGCGGATTTGCCCGGCGCGAAGGGTGCGTTTGAGCGCGTCCCAGGCGGCGGGATTACCGAGGACTTTGCGAACGTCGAGTAGGAGATACCCGCCGTTCGCCCGGTGGAGAGCCCCCGGGCGGATCAGCCGAAAGTCCGTGGTGAGGGTGCCCATCTGACTGCGGTACTCGACGCGCCCGAGCACGTTCTCCAGCGTGGGATGGTCCTCGTAGACGACCGGAGCCGTCTCAGTGTCCTGGTGGTCGACCACGAGATTCACGTCGTATCGGCCGACCACCTGCTGCTTCTGGACCTGCTGCATCTGCTGCATGAAGCCCTCTCCGTTCCCCTGCCCAACCAGCTCATCGACATTTTCGACGATGTCGGCCTCCACCTCGTCCAGGAACTCCAGCACGGCGTCCAGTTCGGCGTACTCCTCGCGAATCTCCTCGATGAGCTCCTCGACCGTGACCCGGGCCATCTCCTCGTTCAGCTCCCGGATCTTCTTGCGGAGACCGCGCTGCTTCTGCGGGATGGTACGAAGGATCTGCTGGAGCTCCTCCTCGAGCTCCTCGACGGCGGCTTCGAGCTCCTCGCGACGATCCTCCGGCATCTGCTGGAGCTGATCGGGAGGAATTACCTCTCCGTTCTCCACCGGCGCGAAGGCAAATCCGGCTGGGGTGCGGATGAGGGTCAGGCCCCGCTCCTGGGCCCGCTCGCGAAGCCCTTCGAACTCGGCTCCGTGCTCCTCCTGGAACTCCTGCTCGATCATCTGCCGCCGGGTCTGGTACTCCTCACTCTCGAACGTGCCGGTGAGCGCCTCGAGCAGCTCGTCCGTGAACCGCTCCATCTCGTGCTCGAACGCGCGTCCCACCCCGGCCGGAAGCCGCAGGGCGCGAGGTTTGCTCGCATTCTCGAAGTTGTTGACGTAGCACCAGTCGGAGGGAGGCGCTTCGTCTTCCGCACTTTCCTCGAGAATGCGGCGGACGACCTGGTCCTTGTCGGTGTGTTCGGGGCCGAGGGCAAAGACGTGATATCCCTCGTGGTCCATCTCGACCCCGAACTCGAGCGCCCGAGTCGCTCGTCCCTGTCCCAGGACGGCATCCGGCACGCTCAGATCAGCGGTAGTCTCGAAGGAAAACCGTTCGGAGGAACAGGTTCGGTAGAGACGATCGGCCGTGAGTGCGGAGTGTGGCCGGTCGAGGGAGACATCTGGCATAGGATGGTCGGAGCGCGTGTTCGAACAGGGAATGCGTGGCGAATAGGGGCGACGGACCCGCTTATCTCGAATCCTCCTCGTCGGGTTCGGCGGGAGGATCGTCGGGCGGCCCGGTGTACTCCGGCTCCTGCGGGGTCGGCGGCTCGGCGGGTTCCTCCTCCGTCCCGGGGTACTCCGGATCACCCGGGCCGCCGGGACGAGCAGGCTCGTCCGGAGACTCCGGCCGCGTGGGTTCCTCTCCGGGTCCGGGGAATTCGGGCTCCCTGGAGGGTTGGTCCTGGCTGAGGGGGGCGACGGACGGTGAGAGCAGAGCGAAATCTGATTGGACGTTACTGGACAACATGAACCTGGGGGGCTGATATCCTGGTCGTACGGGCTGACCGGTTGGGTTCGTCGCTAATGAGCATATCCACAGGGAAGCGTTCGACCTTCACACCGAGGACCGGTCCCGGTGTAGGTGAAGATGACAGGAGCCTGTAGGTGGTTTTCTGACAGTGTCTGGAAGGATCTTCCGTGGGACCGGGTTGTGGGAGAACGGCGCACGGACGAAAAGGCAATTACCTTGCGTCCCGGTGCGGTTCGGATTCAAGGGCTCTGCGCTTGCGGCACCGTATCTATTGGACGATCGCGAGGTGGATGCCTCGGATCGCTCGCAGAACGCTCATTTCAAGTCACTACTGCTATGTCTGTCGCTAAAGTCATCGAGCTCATGGCGCAGGGCCCCTCCATCGAGGAGGCCGTCCAGTCGGCCGTCGACGAGGCCAGTTCCACAGTTCGAAACATCAAAGACGTCTGGATCAAGGACATCGAGGCGATCGTCGAGGACCAGCAGGTGGTCACCTACCGGGTGAATACCAAGATCACCTTTCTCATCGAAGAATAACCGGGCCCCAAGGGCCATGACCGACGAATCGTTCACTCTGATCGATCCGGACTCTCCCGTTCAGTCCGACGGCGCATCCGACGTCATCCTGCACATGCAGGCGGTCTGGCAGGACCGCACGGGCGAGCCGTGGCCCGCTACGAACGCCGTCCAATCCGTTCCGATCGAGTTGGGAGAAGCGGTCATCTTCGCATGGGCGGCACTCGGCGAGGACCACGCTCCGGGCAAGGTGTATCACTTCGAGATCCGCCGGCCGGACGGGGAGGGCGAGGAGAGCGATTCTCGAGAGAAGGGGGATCTCCTGTTTGCTACGTGGCTCAACGCGGAGCAGCCGGAGGGTGATCGCGCGCGGTGGATGGTCGAACACTGGTCCCGGGGCGAGTGGGAGAAGGCTCTTGCCGCGGAGGCCGACGAGCTTAGCGGATAGGGATACGAAGCATGTATCCCGAGCGATCGAAGCGTAAACGGTGTAGATCCTTGTAGCTGAACGCTCACTCAGCGAACGATAGTCTATGCGTACTCAGAAGCCTTCGGACGATCAGGATGGACCGGTCGCCCCGAATGCCGACAGTGCGGCGGATGGCGAGCTCCGCTCCCGTCGCTCGTTTCTCACGGGCGCGCTTGCGGTCGGGACGGCCACGCTGGGCGGATTCTA